>CALJIU010000330.1 GCA_937974055.1 uncultured Neomegalonema sp.
TGCCAAAGACGGTGCGAAGGTCGACTCGGTGATCCCTGAAGAAGGCGGCATCCAGTGGACCGAGAGCTATTCGATCGGCAAGGGCACGGACAAACAGGACATCATCAAGAAGTTCATCAACTACATGCTGTCGCCGCGCGGTCAGGTCCGCTCGATCCAGATGGCGGCTTATCCCGGCTTGTCGCCAACTAAGTCGGGTTGGAAGGCAATTCAGGAAGCGAACCCGGACGAGGCTAAGCGGTCCGGTCTGATCGAAGGCGCAGAGAACGATCCGATCAAAATGCGCAAGGAAGGCCGTATCTTTAACCGCGACATCCCGCAGCAGCAGGATCTTGAGGACTGGAACGACTTCTGGTCCGAGTACAAGAACGCTTGAAGTGGTATTCTGCCCCGCACTTGATGCGGGGCCTCCTCGAATACAAGACAATTTAAGGAGGCCCCGCATCAAGTGCGGGGGAGAGAAAACATCAATATGCCCCGTCCCAACGCCTATGCCCTGACGTGGCGACTGCCGATTATCGTCTGGCAGTTCCTCTTCTTCGTTGGCCCGCTTCTCTTCATGGTCGCGATGTCGTTCTTCCTCGTGAAGAATTACCGCATGATCGAGGCGTTCGAGATGAAGAACTGGGTCAAGATGTTCGGGCGCAACTACTTTTGGGATAGCTACTGGCTCACCCTCTGGCTCGCGACGCTGTCGACCATCGTCACCACCCTCGTCGCCTTTCCCGCCTCCTTTGCGCTGGCTTTCCGCACGTCCGAAACGGTGAGACGATGGGCAATCTTTCTGCTCATCATCCCCTTCTTCACCAGCTATTTGGTCCGCACTTTCTCGTGGTACACGATCCTTGCCGAAAGCGGCGTCATCAACGCAATGCTGGGCAGTATCGGCATCGACCCGATCACGATGCTGAACACCAAGTTCGGCACCATCGTCGGCTACATGACCCTGACGCTGCCGCTCGTCGTCGTGCTCCAGACCTTCGCACTCGCCAATATCGACCGCAATTTGGTGCAAGCGGCTCGCAATCTCGGCTGCCCGCCGTGGCGTACAATTCTCACCGTCATCGTGCCATTGGCCAAGACCGGCCTAATCGTCGCCGCCCTCTTCTGCTTCATCCTCTCTTTCGGAGATTTCGTGGCTCCCTACTATCTCGGCGGCTCCAAGCCGCCCACGCTCCCTATCCTCATCATCGACACGACGAAATCCGGGCAGCAATGGCCCCGCGCGGCGGTGGTTGCCGTCGTAATGATGGCCACCCTCATCACCATCGCCTTCGCCGCCATCACGCTGGCGTACCGTAAGAGAGCCAGCGCATGAAAGAGAGGCAACTCTTCGCACTAGGTGCGGTGTCATTCCCGCGAAAGCGGGAATCCATTAGCCAACAGGCATCTGCACCGTCGGTTATAGAAATGAACCGACAAGGCGTGCTGACGAATGGATACCCCGCCTGCGCGGGGTATGACTGCGTTCTTAAGGGGACCATTCGATGACCCCCCGCGCCCTCGATTGGGGCCTGCGCGGCTACATCGCGCTGGTCTTCGTCTTCATCTTCGCGCCGATCGTGTTCAGCATGATCTTCTCGTTCAACTCCGACCGCTTCCCCACCATCCCGCTCGGCTCCTTCACCACCAAATGGTATGAAGCGATCTGGAACGACCCCGACGTCTGGAAAGCCGTCCGCACCAGCCTGATCGTCTCCGGTTGCACCGCCATCCTCGCCACGGCGCTGGGCTTCGCGACCGCCTATACCGACTACCGCTATAACTTCCGTTTCAAGAGCGCATACCTCGCCCTCGTCCTTCTCCCCCCCACAATCCCCCTCATCATCATGGCGCTGGCGATGCTGGCATGGCTGTCGAAGATCGGTGCGTCGGGTCAGGTCTGGTCGATCATCCTCGCCCATACCGTCCTCACCGCCCCCTTCGCGATGGCGGTCATCCGGCTGCGTCTGAACCAGATGGATGCCAGCATCGAGGCTGCCGCATGGAACCTCGGCGCGAGCGAATGGGGGGCCATGCGCAACGTGATCGTGCCATACTGCAAGCCCGCCATAATCTCCGCCTTATGCCTGACCGCCGCCGTCTCCTTCGATGAATTCGCAATCGCTTGGTTCGTATCGGGCCTTAACAAAACGGTGCCCGTGATGATCCTCGAAATCGTGCAGGGCAATATCGACCCCCGCGTCAACGCCCTCGGCACCTTCGTTTTCCTCACGTCGATGACGCTGGTAATCATCGCGCAGGTCGTCCTGATGACCCGGAAGGGAGTGAAAGCATGAGCGCCTCCCTTGTCGAGATCGACGGCGTCGTCAAGCGCTTCGGCGATTTCACCGCCGTCGAGCGCATGGACCTGACCATCGACCAAGGCGAATTCATCGCCATCATGGGTCCATCCGGCTGCGGCAAAACCACGACATTGCGGATGCTCGCGGGTCTCGAAGACCCGACCGAAGGTACCATCCGCATCGGCGGCGAAACGATGAACGGCGTCCCGCCCCACAAGCGCGACACCCCTCTCGTCTGGCAGTCGCTCGCCCTTTTCCCCTTCCTCAACGCCCGTGAAAACGTCGAATTCGGCCTCAAGATGCGCGGTTTCGACGCCGCCACCCGCAAGCGCAAGGCGCTCGACTGGCTTGAACGCCTCGATATCGGCGAGTTTGCCGAGCGCAATGTCGACACCCTCTCCGGTGGCCAGCGCCAGCGCGTCGCCCTCGCCCGCTCGCTCGTCACCGAGCCAAAACTCCTGCTGCTTGACGAACCGCTTTCCGCCCTTGACGCCCATCTCGTCATCCGAATGCAATCCGTTCTCACCAAGCTGCAACGCGAACTCGGCATCACATTCGTCTACGTTACACACTCCCAGTCCGAAGCCTTCGCAATGGCCGACCGCGTGGTCATCATGTCGAAGGGCAACATCGCCCAAACCGGCACGGCCCGCGATATCTACCGCACCCCGGCAAACCGCTTCGTCGCGGAATTTGTGGGCCGCAACAACATCCTCAGCGGCACGGTCACGGCGGCAACCGCCGAAAACACACACATCGAAACCCCCGTCGGCACCTTCACCGTTATCCCCGAAGGCCCCGCCCCCGCCATCGGGCAAGCCGTCAGCTTCGTCATCGCCGCCGACCTTGTGAACATCACGGATCAACCGCAAAACACCGAAAACTCCCTCTCCTGCACGCTGATCTCCGAAGAATTCATCGGCTCGATGGTCACATTGTTTCTGGAGGCCGCCGACGGCACCGAATTCAAGGTCCAAGTCCAAGAACGCGCCCTCGGCTCCCTCGACCTCAAATCCGGCAACGCCCTGCATCTCGGATGGTCCGCCGATAGCGCCCATTTGCTGACGGGAGAGACGCCATGATCCAGAACCCAATTCCCTGGCCCAACGGCGCACGCTGCGCTTGTGCCATTACCTTCGACATGGACGCCGACAGCCTGATCCACATCGCCCGCCCCAAAGACGCCCATGATCGCCTCTATCCCATCAGCATGGGCCGCTACGGCCCCACCGTCGCGATCCCCCGCATCCTCGACACCTACGAACGCCTTGGAATCAAACAATCTTTCTTCATCCCCGGTTGGTGCATCGAAACCTACCCCGACACGGTGGAATCCATCCTCAAGGCGGGCCACGAAGTCGGCCATCACGGCTACCTCCATGAAGACCCCATCGTTACCAAAGATACCCAGCGCGAATGGTTCGAGCGCACGTTGGATGTGCATGACAAAATCTGCGGCCAAAAACCCCGTGGCTACCGCGCGCCCGTCTACAATGTGAACCAAACTGTCATCGACCTGTTGATAGAGCACGGTTTTCGCTACGATTCCTCCCTCATGGCCGACGATATCCCCTACGCCATGAAGACGGCACAGGGCGAACTCTACGAAATGCCCGTCCATTGGGGCACCGACGACTGGCCCCCCTTTGCCCATTACGATGAGATCGGCTACATGATGCCGGTCAAGGCTCCGTCCATCGGCTTGCAGGCGTTTTGGGAGGAATTCGACGCCATGTACGCGGCGGGCGGCTTCTTCATGCTGGTCGTCCATCCCTTTCTGACCGGTCGCTTGGCCCGCTGGGCGCAGGTCGAGAAATGGCTGACGAACACGCTCGAAACCAAGGATGTCTGGTTCGCTCCCCTCGAAGAAATCGCAGACCATATCGACAATCTGCGCGCGCAGGGCATCTACACCCCCAGAACCGATCATCTGCCCTACTACTCTGCCCCCGTGCTGGAGCCATGATATAATACCTTGAATGGCGTCATCGTCGGACTCGTTCCGACGATCCATCGTGCTGTTTGCGCCGCCAGATGGATGCTCGGAACAAGTCCGAGCATGACAAACTTCTTAAAAGGCGCATGACCGGAGATGACATTGCCATGAGCCTTACCGATACCGACCGCCGCTTCCTACGCATCGCCTATGACGAGGCCAAGGCGGGCTTTGACGAGGGCGGCTGCCCCATCGGGTCGGTCATCGCGCGGGGCGAGGCCGAGGTCGCACGGGGCCGCAACCAGCGGGTTCAAAAGGGCGACCCCATCGCTCATGGCGAGATGGACGCGCTGCGCAAGGCGGGTCGGCAGAAAACCTACCGCGACACAACGCTCTACACCTCGCTGTCGCCCTGCATGATGTGCTCCGGCACCATCGTTCAATTCGGCATCCCCCGCGTCGTCATCGCCGAAAACACCACTTTCGGCGGCAACGAGGATTTCCTGCGCGAGCGCGGGGTCGAGGTGATCGTGGCGGATGACCCCGATTGCATAGCGCTGATGCAGCGGTTCATCACCGAAAAGCCCGAGCTTTGGGCAGAGGACATCGCGGAATAATCAGGGCCGCAGACGCCCTTCAAGCGCATCATGAATCGCCTTGGTGCCAAGGTGCAGGCCGATCTCGTAGCGGCCAAACAGAAACTCGGAATTTGCGCCGGTGTTCAGGCCCTTCTGGATGCTTTCGCCAATCTCGAAGTCCTCGTTAAACACCGTGCGGATCACGTCATAGTTCTTCTGCCAATACCGCTCGGCCTTCTCGGAGGCGGGCGCTTGGGGGATCAGCATCATGCATTTGAAGATGCAGGTATCCACACCCGTCGGGATGATGGTGTGGATATAGATGTGGTCGGTCTGCACCTGCACATAGTTACACGGGAAGATGTAATTCTGCGTCAGGAAATAGGGGCGCGCGTTCCACTCGCCCTCTGGTTGGTCTTTGAGGTCAACCACCGTTGGCAACGGCACAGAATGGCGCACATGCGGATATTTGTCAGTCCAGATAGATTGGTTATCCAGATAGGCTGCACATGCCGTATGCTCATGCGCGCCGCAGAAGTGATAGGATTCCTGAAACCCCTCCAGTGCCAGATGCCAGTTCATTTTGCGGTCCAGCGACCATGATTTGAAAACTGTGTGCCCCTCAATGCCCAGACCGGCCAATTGCTCTGCCATGGGTGCGAGCCATGCGTCGATGTCCAGCGGTTCGTCCCCTGCCGAGGGGCGCACCCAGATCAGGCCAAAACGCTCGAACGCGGGCAGTTCGACCAGCCCCAGCGCCTTTTTGTCTATGTCACCAAAGCCCGCCGCATGGGGCAGACCGCGCAGGTTGCCGTTCAGGTCATAGGTCCATTTATGGTAGGGGCACGAGAACGTTTTGGCCGTCCCGCACGGGCCCTCGGTCAGACGCGCACCGCGGTGGCGGCAGACGTTCATAAACGCTTTGACCATACCGTCATTATTGCGGGTGATCAGGATCGGTACGCCCAGCTCGTCATTGGTGAAATAGGACGCAGGGCCGTCCAATTGCTCCGAATGCCCCATTATGATCGGGAATTTGCGGAACAGCACATCAACCTCCTGGGCCAGCACATCCGGGTCGGTGTAGGTGGTGACCGGATTGCGCATCATGTCGGGCTGCATGTC
>CALJIU010000331.1 GCA_937974055.1 uncultured Neomegalonema sp.
CATCCAGCCGTTCATCGGCATTCGGGCCGAAAACCGCCGGAAAATGATCCGGATTCAGCTTGCCGAGCATGACGTTGCAATCGGTCACGGTCAGGGGTCCGCCCCGGCGATAGCAAGCCGGTCCCGGATTCGCGCCCGCACTTTCCGGCCCGACCTGATAGCGGCCATCGCGGTAGCTGAGGATCGACCCGCCCCCGGCGGCGACGGTGTGGATATTCATCATCGGGGCGCGCATCCGCACGCCCGCGACCTCCGTCTCAAAGCTGCGTTCGTATTCGCCCGCATAGTGGGTGACGTCCGTGCTGGTGCCGCCCATGTCGAAACCGATGATCCGGTCAAAGCCCGCCAGCTCCGCCGTCTTGACCATGCCGACCACGCCCCCGGCGGGACCGGAGAGGATCGCGTCCTTGCCTTGGAACAGGCTGGCATCGGTCAGGCCGCCATTCGATTGCATGAACATCAGCTTCGTGTCGCCCGATCCCGCCGGGTCGAGGGCCGAGCGCACCTGCTCGACATAGCGGCTGAGGATGGGGGTGAGGTAGGCATCGACCACCGCCGTATCGCCCCGCCCGACCAGTTTTATCAGGGGCGAGGTGCGGTTGCTCGTGGAAACCTGCGTAAAGCCGATCTCGCGGGCGATGCGGGCAACCCGTTCCTCGTGGTCGGGGTTGAGATAGGCGTGCATGAAGGCGATGGCGACGCCCCGGATGCCGTCATCGAAGGCGGCTTGCAGGGCGGTGCGGGCGGTGTCCTCGTCCAGTTCGGTGATGACCTTGCCCTCCGCATCGAGGCGCTCGGTCACTTCCGCCGCGCGTTCGTAGAGCAGTTCTGGCAGGGTGATATCCAGATCGAACAGGGTCGGGCGGTTCTGGTATCCGATGCGCAAGAGGTCGCCCAGACCTTGCGTGATCAGCAGCAGCGTGCGGTCGCCCTTGCGCTCCAGCAGGGCATTGGTGGCGACGGTGGTGCCCATCTTCACGGCTTCGACCGTTCCTTCGGGCAGGGCATCGTTCGCGCCCAGCCCCAGCAGGTCGCGCACACCCTGCACGGCGGCATCGGTGTATTGCTCCGGGTTCTCCGACAGCAGCTTATGCGTATGCAGCGTCCCGTCGGGCGCGCGGCCCACGAGATCGGTGAAGGTGCCGCCGCGATCGACCCAGAATTGCCACATGGTGTTCGTCCTCTTCAGGTGTCAGCCGGTCGTCGCGCTCGTTCGGTTGTCTTCTCCTCCCTTTGCTTGCGGGGGGGAGGGAGAAAATGTCCGGTCACCCGGTCTTCTCGAAAAGCCATAAGGATACGGTTAATCCGTCGTCACCCTTATCCTTCGGCGCGGGAATCTCGCTGTAGTTCAGGGGGGCGAGGTTGGCGGTCTTGGCCAGTGCCTCGATCTCCGCGCGCTCAAAGCCGAGGCGGCGATGGGCGTGTTGTTCGCGAAGGAATTCCACCTCGTGCCGGGCGAAATCAACCACCAGCAAGCGGCCCTCCGGGGTCAGCACGCGCGCGGCCTCCGACAAGGCAAGGCCCGGATCGACGAGGAAGTGGAGCACCTGATGGATGATGGCGGCATCGGCCACGGCGTCCTCTTCGGGTAGGGCCAGAATATCGCCCTGCCGCAATTCCGCATTGGGCAGGCTGGCCCCTTCCAGACGCGACCGGGCGAAGGCGAGCATGTCTTGGTTGATGTCAAAGCCGATGGCGGCATCCGCCCGGTCGGCAAAAATGGCGAGCATTCGGCCCGTGCCGGTGCCCAGATCGAGCAGGCGCTCGAAACGCTGCCCATCGGGCGGGGCGAGCAGGTCGCGGGCGGCGGCTTCCACCGCCTCTTCGGAGGCATGGAGCGCGCGCAGACGATCCCATTCCGAGGCGTTTTCGCGAAAATACGCCTCCGCCACGTCATCGCGCCGCTTGCGTACCCGGTCGAGGCGTTCGGCATCGCGGCGCAGGTCGGGCGAGGTGGGGTCGAGGGCGGCGAGGGTGAAGGCGGCGAGGCGGGCGGCGAACCCCGTGCGGCGCAGACGAAAGAACGCCCATGACCCTTCGCGCCGCCGCTCGATCAATCCCGCATCGACCAGCAGTTTTAGGTGGCGCGAGATGCGCGGTTGGCTCTGGGCCAATACCTGTGTCAACTCGCTGACCGTCAACTCGCCGGAATCCAGAACCCGCAGAATGCGCAGGCGTGTGCTTTCGGCGGCCCCTTTCAGGGCGTCGAGCGCGTCATCCATGTGGGTTACGTCGTCGGACATCATTGCCGGAGGGTATGCCCCACCTAAAGCCGGGCGTGCAAGGGCAAGTGCCGTATCATGGTGTGCAGGCAACATTAACCATTCGCCTGCACCATCGGTGCGATGTGGTACTTTGCATCGGTTGCGAATGCCCTATTGTCTGAAAATGTAATTTTTATCGACTCAACCTGGGTACCCAAATGACTTCGTACAGTCCTGTCGCGCGCGTCGCCGCCTTTTGTTGTCTGGCCCTTGCGGGGTGCCAGAGTTCCACGACGATCGAGAATGGGTACGATCCGGCGCAATATCTCAACCGGCCTTTCCACGCACTCAACAAGGGCGTCGACACGGTTGTCGTGCGGCCCGTGTCGAAGGCATACGATCTTGCCGTTCCCGCGACGGTCAAGCATGTCGTGAACAACGAATTGCGGTTCCTGTCGCTGCCCGGCACGCTGATAAACTCGGCCTTGCAGGGCAATATCGAGCGGACGGGCGATACGGCGGCGCGCATCCTCGTGAACGGCACGTTGGGTGGCCTCGGCGCGCTGGACCCGGCGACGGAGATGGGTATCCCCGAACATGCCGAGGATTTCGGGCAGACGCTCGCGGTCTGGGGTGCGGGGCAGGGGCCGTATTACGAACTGCCGCTGCTGGGACCGTCTTCCGCACGGGATTTTGCCGGAACGGTGGGCGATTTCGTCATCAATCCACTCAGCTATGTGGGGGCCGGTACGGGCAGCTTGCTGCTGGGTCCGGTGCGGCGTGGGGTCGATATCGTGGATACGCGCTATCGCTTCGGCGATTTGGTCGATCAGGCGCTGTACGAAAGCCCGGACAGTTACGTCACGGTTCGCAATCTTTATCTCCAGCGCCGCAACAACGCCATACTCAACGGGCAAACTAACGTCGATGCGCTGCCCGATATCTACGAAGGTGGTGAATTCTGAAGGCATTTCGAGGCGGGCTGGGTGATTCGATCCGCCATGAAATCGTCCTAATTCGCCACTTCCGGGCCAAACCGTCCGTCGGACGGGGGCCTTCGCATTTCTAATTGGCTGGAGACGACCATGAACCGCCGCTTCTTTCTCGCCGGGACCGCCGCCAGCGGTCTGAGCCTTGTCGCGACGGGCACGGCCCTCGCCCAGAGCGCCGAGAGTGCGCAAGCTCTCGTCAAGCAGGTATCCGATGCCGTGCTGACGCTGATCCGTAGCCCCGCAGGGCAATCGGAGAAGCGCGCCGAATTCATCCGCATCATGGACCAATACGCCGATATGCGCGCTATCGCCGGTTTTGCGCTGGGCCGCTATGCCCGTACCATGCCCAATTCCCTGAAAGGCCGTTATGTCGAGGCGTTCAAGAAATTCGTCGCCGCGACCTATGTGGGGCAGTTCAGCGAATATTCGGGCGAGACGATCGATGTTGGTCGCGCACGGGCCGGGTCGAACGGGTATCTGGTCGATACCACGTTGCAGCGTGGGACGCAGGCACCGCTTCAGGTGGGGTGGCAGATTTCCGACCGTTCGGGTCGTCCGCTGATCGTTGATTTCGTGGTCGAGGGCGTCTCGATGGCCACGTCGCAGCGGTCCGAATTCACCTCGCTGATCGGCAGCTATGGTGGCGATACCGAGAAGTTCGTGGAATATCTGGAATCGAAGGGCTGATACCCGCAATCGACTGAAAGACCGAAACCCCGGACCCCGCATGGTCCGGGGTTTTTTGCGCGCCCCGCGTCTATGCCGCCTTGTCTTCGGCAAACGATATCTCGCCGTTCTCCTGCGCCAACCGCAGAGCCGCCTGAAAGGCGAGGCTGATCCAGATACCCCAGATCATGCCGAAGAAACCCGCGCCGACGGCCCAGATGAGGATCGTCGCGATAATCTGGAGTTTCGTCATGCCCAGCCGCGCGCCGATGATATCAGGCGTATAGCTATAGGCTTCGAGCAGACCCATCAGTTTTGAGATCGCCATCAGCAGCGCGGTGCGAACCAGAACGTCGATCCACAGGCCAAAGCTAACCATGGTCCAGCCAAACCAGCCGATGCCGGGGGTCAGGTTGGTGACCATGAGCAAGAAGCTGATCGCCATGGCGATGATGCCGCCGATCTTGGGCACGGCGGTCGAAAATCCCAGCACGAACCCCATGAAGATGATCGCCCCGATGCCCAGCGACAGCGGCATCACGATCATCGCCAGCATGTAGAGCACCGACAGGGTGAGCGCGACCTCCAGATAGCCGATCAAGAACAGGCTGACCCCGTCTTGATACAACTCGCCATAGCGCAAGACATTGGCGCGCAGGGAGGGGTCTTTGATGCCGCCGGAGATAATCGCGCGGTGCATCTTCACCTCCTTGTCCCAACTGCCAAGGATGGTGCCGACGATGATCGCGCCGATGACCAGCTTGACCCAATCGGCCAATAGCGTGCCGATCAGGGTAACGAGGTCGGTCGATGTCTGCTTCAACGCGCCCTTGAGGTCGGTGATCGCATCGCCCGCGATTTGACCGAGAAGGGCGGACAGCCCCTCCCATCCCTTGCCATCGACTTCGGCAACATCGGGTACGAGGGTTGGCATCCGGTCATGGGCGGCGATGAAGAAACTGGTGAGTTGCTCGATGATCGTGGGCAGATGAGTGCTGAGTTGGCGATAGAAGGCGACGGCCTGATACTGCAAGACATAGGCGAGGAACGGCACGACCAGCAGGGTGAACAGCACCAAGAGGGTCGAGACGATCCGCACCACCGTCGCCTCGCTGGCGAATTGCAGCCTGCGTGTACGGGGCGGCGACTGGCCGTTGCGGCGCATCCCAAAGCTGAAATTCCGGCCCTCCGCCAGCGCCACGACATGGGGGCGCAGGCCGATGGCGAAGATCACGACGCCGACGATATAGGCAAACCCCTTCCATGCCAGCAAGGCAGGCACCAGCACGAAGGCGAGGGCGTAGAACCACAGCGCCGCCCCGCCGGTGGAGGGAAGACGATCGACGAGGGAGCGCGCTTCGCGGTCTCTCTCCACTTACTCGTTAGCCCCCGTATCCGCATCGTCCACGCCGTAGACACCGCGATAGCTGCGCCAGATATGGGACGAGATCGTAAACCAGCCGAGCATGATGCCCCCGGCGATGATCGCCGTGATGATGAGCTGGTCGCGGTTGCCCTCATCGAATAATCCCCGGTCGCGCAGGGCCATCAGCACCACGGCGATGACCGCGAGGAAACACCCGGCCCCAAGGAACTGAAACTGTCGCCGCGTCAACGGCAGGTTCAGCCCGAACAGCATGATCCAGATCGCCGAGCCGATGGTCACGAGATAGGGGTTCGTACCCGCACTCTCATAGGCGGTGTAAAACAGACCCCAACCGGGCCAGAACGCGATGGCGAGCAGCAGGATGGCGAAGACGACCTGAAGAAGACGGAAACCGATAACGCGCATGGGGTACCTGTATGTTGCGGGACTGTTCCGGCATCATATGCGTATGGAAGGGTTAATGCCAGATTTACCATGTAAAAGTGGTTGTCTGACAAACCACTTTGCGCCGAGC
>CALJIU010000332.1 GCA_937974055.1 uncultured Neomegalonema sp.
ACGGCAATCGAAGACTGCGTCCGCGCCGTCACGCCCTCCTGCCCGCGCCAGAATGCGGCACAGGTCGAACAGGCACAGTTCCACTGCGGAAACCCACCACCGGCGGCGGCACCAAGGATCAGAATGCGCATGGGTCAGCCCTCGTCGGCTGCGAGGAAGGGAAAGAAATCTTTATCGAGGGCATCTTCGACGCTGAAATCCGGCGCCTCCGGCATCTCGCTTTCATACAGATGGATTCGCGCCGCTTCATAATCCTCAAAACTGCTCAACGCTTCGTAGACGCCACTTTGCCAGACATCCTCGAAGACCGTACTGAGATCAGATCGTAGACCGGGATTGTTACGAAGATGTCGATCAATCCTGCGACGTTGTTCCCTAATCGTACGCCGCCAGCTATTGCTCGGTTCACGATTGCGACCGTGTCGATACTTGAGAAGATGCTCGATTAACCTGATCAATCTGCTTTCGAGTTCGCTTCTTTGCGACGTTCCCAAAGATTGTACCTCGTCTACGAGATTGACGATATCAAGTTCGGAAAAGCGACCATCCTTGAGTAATTTGGCCTGATGTAATGCCCATAGCGCGAAGTCATCGCCATAAGCGCTTCCATCTTCGGGCTTCTTGATCGTCGTCTGAATGCTCATATCACGACCCTACCACGAAAATGGCCCGCCTCCAAAGAGGCGGGCCGCATTCACGTCAACTTAACTGCTTGAGTATCGCGTCCAAGCTGTCCTTGGCATCGCCGTAGAGCATTCGACTGTTATCCTTGAAGAACAGCGGGTTCTCGACGCCCGAATACCCGCGCCCTTGGCCGCGTTTCGAGATGACGACGTTCTTCGCTTTCCAGACCTCCAGCACCGGCATCCCGGCGATGGGCGAGTTCGGATCGTCCTGCGCCGAGGGGTTCACGATGTCGTTCGCGCCAAGGATCATCACGAAGTCCGTCGATGGGAAGTCGTCGTTGATCTCCTCCATCTCCAGCACGAAGTCGTAGGGCACCTTGGCCTCAGCCAGCAGCACGTTCATGTGACCTGGTAGGCGACCCGCGACGGGGTGGATGGCGAAGCGCACTTCCTTGCCCTTGTCGCGCAGGCGTTTGGTCAGCTCGGACACAGCACCCTGCGCCTGCGCCACCGCAAGGCCGTAGCCCGGCACGAAGATCACGCTGTCGGCGTCTTCGAGTTGCTGTACGACCGTATCGACATTGGTCGGGACCATCTCGCCCTCGACCTCCTGCTGCGGTCCACCCGCATCACCGCCCCAGCCGCCAAGGATCACCGAGGCAAAGCTGCGGTTCATCCCCTTGCACATGATGTAGGACAGGATCGCCCCGGATGCACCGACCAGCGCCCCGGTCACGATCAGCAGGTCGTTGCCCAGCGTAAAGCCGATGGCCGCCGCCGCCCAACCCGAATACGAGTTCAGCATCGACACGACGACCGGCATATCCGCCCCGCCGATGGCCATGATGAGGTGCACCCCGATCAGCCCCGCGATGATCGCGACCAAGATCATGGTCCAGAGGCCCGCGCCCTGAAGGTACAAGAACCCCAGAATGAAACATGCGGCGAAGGCGGCGAGGTTCAGCATGTGCCGCCCCGGTAGGGTCAGCGCGTTCGACGATATCTTACCGGCCAGCTTGCCATAGGCGATGATCGATCCGGTGAAGGTGATTGCGCCGATCAGGATGCCCAGGAACAATTCGACCTTGAGAATGCCCAATTCCACGGAGGATTTCTTGGCGATGGTTGCCGCGAACCCCGCCAATTCGCCGGTGGTCCCGTCGGCAACCGCCGCCAAGGCACGCTCCATTTCCAGATGCGCGTTGATGCCGATGAAGACCGCCGCCAAACCCACGAGGGAGTGGAAACCGGCCACCAGTTCCGGCATCTGCGTCATCTGCACCTTCTTGGCGACCAGCCAACCGAGCGCGCCGCCGATGACGATCATCGCGATGATGACCGGCTGGTTCGTGACACCAGGCGAGGCAACCGTCGCGACGACGGCCAGCGTCATCCCGATGATGCCGTACCAAATCGCCCGCTTGGCCTTTTCCTGATTGGACAGGCCGCCCAAGGCGAGGATGAATAGAATAGCCGCGACCACATAGGCGGCGGTGGTAAGTCCGATACTCATTGATACCGCCTCCGGTCAGCTTTTCTGGAACATGGCGAGCATTCGCCGGGTGACGAGGAAGCCACCGAAGATATTGATCGATGCCATCAGCACCGATAGCGCCGCCAGCACCATCACCGTCGTATTCGGCGAACTGATCTGCAACAGCGCGCCGACGATGATGATCGAAGACACAGCATTCGTGATCGCCATCAGCGGCGTGTGCAGCGAGTGGGCGACGTTCCAGATGACGTAGAAACCGACGAAACAGGACAGCACGAAGACGATGAAATGCTGCATGAAGCTGGCCGGGGCCACCGTGCCGAGCGCCAGCAGCAATGCGGCCCCAACAACCAACAGCATCGTCGTGCGGCTGCCTGCCTTCTTGAGTTCAGCCGCCTCGCGGGCCGCTTTCTCCTCTGCCGTTTCCTCCACCTTCTTCGGTGCCACCGCTTTTGGCGCGACCGATGTGGAAACGGGGGGTGGTGGGAAGGTGATTTCCCCGTCCTTCACGACCGTACAGCCGCGAATGACGACGTCTTCCATATTCACGTTTGGCTGGCCGTCCTTTTCAGGCGTCAGATCGTCCAGCAAATGGCGCAGGTTCGTGCCGTAAAGCTGGCTCGACTGCGCGGCCATGCGGCTGGCCATATCGGTATAGCCGACCACGACCACATCATTATCCGTGACGATCCGCTCGCCCTTGACGGTCAGCGCGCAGTTGCCGCCCTGCTCTGCCGCCAGATCGACGACCACCGAACCTGGTTTCATCGCGCGGACCATCTTTTCGGTCCACAGCTCCGGCGCGGGTCGTCCGGGGATCAGCGCGGTCGTGATGACGATATCGATATCCGGTGCCTGCGCCTCGAAAAGTTCGAGTTGTTTCGCACGGAATTCCGGCGAGGATGGCTTGGCGTAGCCGCCTTCGGTTCCGCCGCCATCGGAATCCTCGAAATCGAGGAACAGGAATTCCGCGCCCATCGATTCGATCTGCTCGGCCACTTCCGGGCGAATGTCGAAGGAACGCACGATGGCGCCCATCGACCGCGCCGCGCCGATTGCCGCCAGTCCCGCGACCCCGGCCCCGATTACCAGCACTTTTGCCGGGGGCACCTTGCCCGCCGCCGTCACCTGTCCGGTGAAGAAACGCCCGAAATTGTTCGCGGCCTCCACAACCGCGCGATACCCGGCGATATTCGCCATCGAGGACAGCGCGTCCAGCTTTTGTGCGCGGCTGATGCGCGGCACCTGATCCATCGCGAGCACCGCATGGGGCTTGCGATCCTTCAGCGTCGCGACCAAATCTTCGTTCTGCGCAGGCCAGATAAAGCTGATGAGCGACGAGCCTTCCTTGACCATCGCGGCCTCGGCCATGCTTGGCTGCTGCACCTTCATCACGATGTCCGAACCGGACCAGATCGCCGCCGCATCGGGCAGCACTTCGACCCCGGCCTCGCGATAGACGTCATCCGAGAAGTTCGCGGCATCGCCTGCGCCGCTTTCGATCTGAAGATCGTAGCCGAGTTTCTGGATTCGCCCCGCCGTTTCAGGCGTCAGAGCCACGCGCCGTTCACCGGCAGCGGTCTCCTTGGGCACACCAACTTTCATTCCCATGCGAAATATTCCCCCTCATTCGGCACCGAACGCGCAATAAAAAGTCTTGAGTCGCGCCGTGGGATACCACCGGACCAGTGAAATGTGAAACCGTTAATGTCGCGGCGGAGACGTCTTTTCGATATTTTCCGCCGCCACGACAGTTATTCAGTGACTTAGAGCCTCATTTGCGTTTTGGCGGCATCAGATCGGTGATGGTGCCGTCGAACATCTCCGTCGCGAGGGCCACCGTCTCCGACAGGGTCGGATGCGGATGGATCGACAGCGCGAGATCCTCGGCATCGGCCCCCATCTCGATGGCCAGCACGACCTCCGCGATGAGATCGCCCGCCGACGACCCGACGATCCCCGCCCCCAAGATTCGATTGGTTTCCGGGTCGAAGATCACCTTCGTAATCCCCTCGTCCCGGCCATTGGCCAGCGACCGACCGGACGCCGCCCAAGGGAAGACGCCCTTGCCGATCTTGATGCCCTGCTTCTTCGCATCCGTTTCGGTCAGGCCGACCCACGCAACCTCCGGGTCGGTATAGGCGACCGACGGGATGACCTTGGCGTCGAATGCGGATTTATGCCCCGCGCAGACCTCCGCCGCGACCTTGCCCTCGTGCACCGCCTTATGCGCCAACATCGGCTGCCCGACGATATCGCCAATGGCGAAGATGGTCGGCACGTTCGTCCGCATCTGCTTATCGACGGGGATGAAGCCGCGCTCATCCGCGTTCACGCCCGCCGCTTCGGGCGCGATTTTCTTGCCGTTCGGAATCCGCCCAACCGAAACGAGGATGCGGTCGAAGACATCGGTAAACGTCCCCTCCGGTCCCTCGAAATCGACCTTCAGGCCCGTATCCATCGCCGTGACATTGGTTACCTTGGTCTTGAGGAAGATGTTCTCGAATTTCGGGGCCATCCGCTTTTGCCACGGTTTCACGAGGTCGGGGTCGGCCCCGGCCATCAGACCGTCCATCAGTTCGACCACCGTAATCTGCGCGCCCAGCGCCTCGTAGACCGTTGCCATTTCCAGCCCGATGATCCCGCCGCCCAGCACCAGCATCCGCTTTGGGATTTCGGCCAGTTCCAGCGCGCCGGTCGAGTCCATCACACGCGGATCGTCATGCGGGATGAAGGGCAGTTCCACAGGCTCGGACCCGGCGGCGATGATCGCCTTGTCAAAGCTGACGATCTGCGTTGAGCCATCTTCGCCCGTCACCTTGATCGCGTTCGAGCCATCGAATTTCGCGTCGCCGTGGATGACCTTGACCTTGCGCGCCTTGGCCAGCCCGGACAATCCGCCGACCAGTTTCGAGACGACCCCGTCCTTCCAGCCGCGCAGCCCGTCGATATCGATCTCAGGCTTACCGAAGTTGATGCCATGCGCCTTCATATCGGACGCCTCGTCGATCACCTTGGCCGCGTGCAGCAGCGCCTTGGACGGGATACAGCCGACGTTCAGGCAAACACCGCCCAGCACGGGCCAGCGTTCGATCAGCACCACGTCCATGCCCAGATCGGCGGCCCGGAATGCGGCGGTATAGCCACCCGGCCCGGCCCCTAACACGACGAGGCTCGCATGAACATCGCCCTGCGCCTTCGCCCCGCCCGCGACCGAGTCTTCCTTCGGACGCTGCGCGACGGAGGGTGCGCCCGCCTCCTCCTGCAATTCCAGATCGAGGAGGACCGCGCCCTCCCCAACCTTGTCATCGACCTTTACATGCAGCGCCTTGACGATCCCGGATTTTGGCGACGGCACATCCATCGCCGCCTTATCGCTTTCCAGCGTGACGAGGGGGTCTTCCGCACTAACCGCATCGCCGACCGCAACGTGTATCTCGATGATCGGAACGGAGTCGAAATCGCCGATATCGGGGACCACGATCTTTTCGATAGCCATGATCGCGCTCCTTACAGCAGCAGGTTACGGGGGTCGGACATCAGGTTTTTCAGCGTCGCACAGAACCGGGCCGCAAGCGCCCCGTCAATTGCCCGGTGATCGTAGCTTAGGCAGAGCGGCAGCATGTTGCGCGCCACGAATTTCTTGCCGTTCCAGACCGGGGCCATCTTCGACCGGACGACACCCAGAATAGCCACCTCCGGCGCATTGACGATGGGCGTGAAGCTGGTGCCGCCGATCCCGCCGAGGGATGAGATCGTAAATGTCGCCCCCTGCATATCGCCGCCTTTGAGCGCGCCGTCGCGGGCCTTCTTGGACAACTCGCCGAGTTCGACCGAGATTTCCTTGATGCCCTTGCGATCCGCATCCTTGATGACCGGCACCATCAAGCCGCCCGGCGTATCCGCCGCGAAGCCGATATTGTAGTAATGCTTGCGCACCAGCGCGTCGCCTTCGGGTGCGAGCGAGGAATTGACCTCCCAATGCTCCTTGAGCGCGGCGACCGACGCTTTGATGAGGAACGAGAGCAGCGTGACGCGATAGCCCTCCTCCTTGGCTTTCGTGTCCAGTTCTTTGCGGAAGCCGTCGATATCCGTGATATCCGCCTCCTCGCAATGGGTGACATGCGGGATGTTGAGCCATGAGCGATGCAGGGCCGGGCCGCTGATCTTCTTGATGCGGGGCATCTCGACCGTCTCGACCGAGCCGAATTTCGAGAAATCGACCTTCGGGATGGGGGGGATACCCATGCCGCCGGACGGCGCCGCCGCGCCAGCCGGGGCCGCGCCGCCGCCCGACAGATGCGCCTTCACGTCGCCCTTGGTCACGCGGCCCTTTTCGCCCGTGCCTTTGACCTTGTTCAGATCGACATCGAGTTCACGCGCCAAACGTCGCACCGATGGCGAGGCGTGGACCCCCGCGAAATCGGCCATCATCGGCGGCGGGCTGTCCGCGCCCAGCGTCGTGCCATCGGCGGAGCGTAGCGTGCCACCGTCGTCGGTATAGGCACCGGCGGGCAGGTTATCCGGCTGATCCTCGGCGCGCTTTGCCGTGCCGCCATAGCCGGGCTTGGACCCCGCATCGCCCTTCGTCGCCGCCTGTGCCGCCGGATCGGCCTTCGCGGCGGGTGCATCGCCGCCGCCCTCGCCCTGCATCAGCAGGATTACCGACCCTTCGGAAACCTTGTCGCCCACCTTGACCTTGATGGATTTGACCACGCCCGCACCGGGCGACGGCACATCCATCGCCGCCTTGTCGCTTTCGAGCGTCACAAGCGGGTCTTCGGCGGCAATCGTGTCGCCCTCGGCCACATGCACCTCGATCACCGGCACCGCATCGAAATCGCCGATATCGGGAACCGTCACCTCAGTCGTGCCACCGCCTGAAGGCGTGCTCGGCTGTTGCGCGGCATCACCGCCCGCAGGCTGCGCCGCCTCGCCGCCCTCATCCACGACGAGGATCAGCGTGCCTTCGCTCACCTTATCATCGACGGCGACCTTGATCTCCTTGACCACGCCACTGACCGGCGAAGGCACATCCATCGCCGCCTTATCGCTTTCGAGCGTGACGAGCGGGTCTTCGGCGGCGACCGTGTCACCCACGGCGACATGAACCTCGATCACGGGAACCGCGTCGAAATCGCCGATATCTGGCACTTTTACTTCGGTAGACATAATGACTTTCCCTCTGACGATATCAGACGCGCGCCGGATTGGCCTTGTCCGGGTCGATCCCGTATTTCTGAATGGCCTCGGCCACGGTTTTGCTGTCGCCCTTCTGCGCATCGGCCAGTGCCTTCAGCGCGGCGACGGCGATGAAGCGGCGGTCGACCTCGAAGAACTCGCGCAGGGCGTTGCGGTAATCCGACCGCCCGAAGCCGTCCGTCCCCAGCACCTTGTACGTGCCCGGCACGAAGGCGCGGATCTGGTCGGCGTAGCTTTTCATGTAGTCGGTCGAGGCGATGATGGGGTCGTCCCCCCGGCTCTGGAAGCATTCGGTGACGTAGGGAACGCGCTGATCCTCCATCGGGTGCAGCATGTTCCACCGCTCGCAATCCATTGCCTCGCGCCGCAACTCGGTAAAGCTGGTCGCGCTCCAGACATCGACGCCCACGCCGAAATCCTGCTCCAGCATATCGGCGGCGGCGATGCTTTCACGCAGGATCGCGCCGGAGCCGACCAACTGCACCTTCTTGCCGCTGAGTTTGGATTCGCGCAGCAGGTACATGCCCTTGCGGATGCCTTCTTCGGCCCCTTCTGGCATGGCCGGGTGTTCGTAATTCTCGTTGAGCGTGGTGATGTAGTAGAAGACGTCCTCTTGCTCGGCGTACATCCGGCGAAGGCCGTCCTGCACGATCACCGCGACCTCGAACTGGAAGGTGGGGTCGTAACTGATGCAGTTCGGGACGGTGGCCGAGATCAGATGGCTGTGACCATCCTCATGCTGCAAGCCTTCGCCGTTCAGCGTGGTGCGCCCGGAGGTGCCGCCGATCAGGAAGCCTCGCGCGCGCATGTCGCCCGCCGCCCAAGCCAGATCGCCGATGCGCTGGAAGCCGAACATCGAATAGTAGATGTAGAACGGGATCATCGGCGTGTTCGACGTCGAATAGGAGGTCGCCGCCGCAATCCACGACGCCATAGCCCCAGCCTCGTTGATGCCTTCCTGTAGCATCTGGCCGTCGGTGGATTCCTTGTAGAACATCAACTGGTCAGCGTCTTCGGGGCGGTAAAGCTGTCCCACCTGCGAGTAGATGCCAAACTGGCGGAACATCCCCTCCATACCGAAGGTGCGGCTTTCATCGGGGACGATGGGCACGACGCGCTTGCCAATATTCTTGTCGCGCAGCAGCGTATTCAAGGCCCGCACGAAGGCCATCGTGGTCGAGATGGTGCGGTCGCCCGACGACCCCAGCAACGCCCCGAACTTCTCCAATGGCGGAATTTCGAGGTTCTCGGACTTCGCGCGACGGGCGGGCAGGTATCCGCCCAGCGCCTTGCGTCGCGCGTGCAGGTATTTCGCCTCCTCGCTGTCATCATCGAATTTGATGAGTTCGAGGTCTTCGACCTGTTTATCGGTCAGGTCGAGCGTGAAGCGGTCGCGGAATTGCTTGAGATCGTCGATCCCCATCTTCTTTTGCTGATGGGTAATGTTCTGCGCCTCGCCCGCCGCGCCCATGCCGTAGCCCTTGACGGTCTTGGCGAGGATCAGGGTTGGTTTGCCCTTGGTATTCACCGCCTCGTCATAGGCCGCATAGACCTTGCGCGGATCATGGCCACCGCGTGTCAGCTTCCAAATCTGATCGTCGGACCAGTCGGCCACCATCGCGGCGGTTTCGGGATAGCGCCCGAAGAAATTCTCGCGGATATACGCGCCGTCCTTCGACTTGAAGTCCTGATATTCGCCGTCGACGCATTCTTCCATCAACTGACGCAGTTTGCCCGAATGGTCCTTGGCGAGCAGCGCATCCCAGCCCGTTCCCCACAGGCACTTGACCACGTTCCAGCCCGCGCCCCGGAAATCGCCCTCTAGCTCCTGCACGATCTTGGCGTTGCCGCGCACGGGGCCGTCGAGACGCTGGAGGTTGCAGTTGATGACGAAGACGAGGTTGTCGAGTTTCTCGCGCCCCGCAAGGCTGATCGCGCCGAGGCTTTCCGGCTCGTCCATCTCGCCATCGCCCATGAAGGCCCAGACCTTGCGGTTATCGGTCTTGGCGATGCCCCGGCCATGCAGGTAGCGCAGGAACCGCGCCTGATAGATCGCCATCAGCGGGCCTAGGCCCATCGACACCGTTGGAAACTGCCAGAAATCCGGCATCAGCCACGGATGGGGATAGGACGAGATGCCCTTGCCGTCCGATTCCTGCCGGAAGCCGACGATCTGCTCCTTGGTCAGTCGCCCTTCGAGATAGGCGCGGGCGTAGATGCCGGGGGCGGAATGCCCTTGGATGAAGACCAGATCGCCGCCATGTCCCTCGCTTTCGGCGTGCCAAAAATGCATGAAGCCGGTGTCGTAGAGGGTCGCCGCCGACTGGAAGCTGGCGATATGCCCGCCCAACTCGCTGGATTCTTTGTTCGCCTTCAGCACCACCATCGCCGCGTTCCAGCGGATCGCGGAACGGATACGCTTTTCGATTTCGCGGTCGCCGGGATGGTCCGGCTGTTCATCCACCGATACCGTATTCACATAGGCGGAGTTGCGGGCAAACGGCACCAGCGCGCCATTGCGCCGGGCGACGGATACCGCCTCCTCCAGCAATTCGTCGGCCCGGTCGGTGCCTTCATAGGCGATGACCGATTCCACCGCATCGCGCCATTCCTCGGTTTCGGCGGGGTCGGTATCCTTGAGGGGGCCATCGGTCATAATCGGGTCACTCCTTGGCGGGGTCGCGCTGAATTGGGTCGAACGGGTTGATGAGGATCAAATTCGATCCCTCGAAATCCTTGGTATTGCGCGTGGCAAGGGCGCAGTCATTGGCCAAGGCGATACCGGCAATTGCGGCGTCGGCGAAGGAGACGGGCCGACCGGAAAGTTTACGGCTCCCCCGGAATAGAGATGCCTTCAAACATGCCAATGCATCGAACTCATAAATCGGCAAACGCTCTGCCAATGTGTTCCAGTAATCGATCAAGAGAATGGACTGCTTATTGTCACGATGTCCGTGGGCACCTGTTCTGATTTCAGCTTCCGTAATCCTGTTCAATACAATCGGGGCATCGGAAAGATTGGCGAACCATTCAATGACGAACGGGTGCCTAAGGTGATCGGGCCGAAAGAGTTCCGAGACGACATTGGTATCAAGAACGATCCCGTTCAATCGTCAAACTCCAGTACGCCCCGATCATCATTTCGGGAAGGAA
>CALJIU010000333.1 GCA_937974055.1 uncultured Neomegalonema sp.
GGCGAGGGTCTTTTTCTGGATGCCGCCGATGCCGACACCGGAGATGCGCGACGGCATTCCGGGGAAGAATTCGGCGACCACGGCGCGGCCAAGGCCCACCGCCTCGAAATTGCAGCCGCCGCGATAGCTGCTGATCACCGAGATGCCCATCTTGGACAGGATTTTCAGCAAGCCCGCATCGATGGAGGCGCGGAAGCGTTCGAGGCACTCGGCGAGGGTGCCGTCGAGCAGGCCGCGCTCATGGCGGTCGCGGATGCTCTCTTCGGCCAGATAGGCGTTCACCGTGGTCGCGCCACAGCCGATGAGGACGGCGAAGTAATGCGGGTCGATGCATTCGGCGCTGCGGATGTTGAGCGAGCAGAAGGTGCGCAGGCCCTGCTTGACCAGCCATGTATGCACAGCGCTAGCGGCGAGGATCATGGGGATCACGGCGTGGTCCGCATCCGAGCGTTCATCGGTGAGAACGACGTGGCCGGTGCCAGAGCGCACCGCCTCCTCGGCCTCGACGCGGATGCGCTCGATGGCCTCGCGCATGGCATTCGAGCCGCCATTCACGTCGAACAGGCAGTCGATGACGGCGACCTCGTCCTTCACGGCTTTCTTGAGCGCGTAGTATTCGCCGTTGAGGACGACAGGGGACTCCAGCGTCAGGATTTCGGTCTGGCTGCTATCTTGGTCGAGTACGTTCTTAAGGTTGCCGAACCGGGTCTTGAGGCTCATCACCCGGTGCTCGCGCAGGGGGTCGATTGGGGGGTTCGTGACCTGTGAGAAGTTCTGGCGGAAGAAATGCGACAGGGGACGATACTGATCCGACAGGACCGCGATGGGGGTGTCATCGCCCATCGAACCGATGGCTTCCTTGCCGATTTCGGCCATCGGGTGGAGGGTGGATTCCAACTCCTCCAGCGAATACCCGGCGGCGACCTGTCGGCGGCGCAGGTCGGGTTTGTCGAACATCGGGCGCGCGACCTTGCCTTCGAGCAAGGAGTCAAGTTCGGTGATCTTGCCGGTCCATTCATCGAAGGGAAGCGCGGCGGCCAGCTCGTCTTTGATCTCGGTATCGCGCATGAAGACGTTGCGCTGCATATCGACGCCGATCATCTGGCCGGGGCCGACGCGCCCCTTTTCGGCGACTTCATTCTCGTCGATCTGAACCATGCCCATCTCGGACCCGGCGACGACGAGGCCGGTGGTGGTGAGAACGTAGCGCATGGGGCGCAGGCCAGAACGGTCCATGCCGCCGATGACCCAGCGACCATCGGTGCAGGCAAGCGCGGCGGGGCCGTCCCACGGCTCCATCACGGAGTTGCAGTAGGAGTACATCGAGCGCCACGATTCCGGCATGGCGGTGGCCTTCTTCGACCATGCCTCCGGCACCAGCATGGTCTTGGTCATGGGGGCGGAGCGACCCGCGCGAACCAAGACCTCGAACACCGCATCGAGCGCAGCGGAATCGGACCCGCCGTGGGCGATGACGGGTTTGATGTCGTCCTCGTTGCCCTCGAAGGACTGCGAGGCCATGCGGATTTCGTGGCTACGCATCCAGTTGGCATTGCCTTTGAGCGTGTTGATCTCGCCGTTATGGGCCAACATGCGGAAGGGCTGTGCCAGCGACCATTGGGGGAAGGTGTTGGTGGAATAACGCTGATGATAGATCGCGAAGGCGGAAATGAAGTCATCGGCTTCGAGGTCGGGGAAGAAGGCGGCGACCTGCTCGGCGAGCATCATGCCCTTGTAGATGACGGAGCGGCAGGAAAGCGAGCAAACGTAGAAGCCCGCGACCTGCGCCGCCGCGACGGCCTTTTCGATGCGGCGGCGAATGATGTAGAGGTCGCGCTCGAAGGCTTCCTCATCCGCGCCCGCCTCATTGGCGATCATGATCTGCTCGATCTCCGGGCGGGTGGCGTTGGCTTTCTGACCCAGAACGGCGGTGTTCACCGGCACCTGACGCCAGCCGTAGATGCGATAGCCAAAGCGCAGGATTTCGGTTTCGACGATACCCCGGCAGGTTTCCTGTGCGGCGAAATCGACGCGGGGCAGGAAGACCATGCCAACGGCGAGCAAGCCCTGTTCGGGTTCGTGGCCGGTGCGGCGGATGTGATCCTTGAAGAATTCCTGCGGGATTTGCAGGTGGATGCCCGCGCCGTCGCCGGTCATGCCATCGGCATCGACCGCGCCCCGGTGCCAGATCGCCTTGAGCGCGGCGATACCCTTTTCGACCACATCACGCTGCGGCACCCCGTCGATGGCGGCAATGAAGCCGACGCCGCAGGCATCGCGCTCCTGCGAGGGATGGTACATGCCCACTGGGCCGGGGGGGATCATCTGGGTCATGTCAGGTATCCTCGGAAGGGGTGGAGAAGGCGGCGATGACTTCTGCGCCGGTCATGCGGCGGGTGTCATTCGCGAAGGCGTAGGTGGCGGGTTGCTCATCGACGTAGATTTCGCCGGTGAGGGGCAGATCGTCGGCATTGTCGAGCGAACCAGCGAAGATGGTGACGAAGCTGCCATCCTTCATGCGCCAGATGAGATGGGTGCCGCAGACCGTGCAAAAGCCGCGCTCGGCGTGGTCGGAACTGGCGAAATAGGCGATGGGGGCGTCTTCGGGCAGATCGAGGGACGTGACCGTGCTCGCAAAAGCGGGACCGCCGCCCCACTTGCGGCAGGTCGTGCAGTGGCACGCCTCGATATGCGGGGCTTCGAGGGTGGCGGTGAAGGTTACGGCACCACAGAGGCAGGATCCGGTCATTGTGCGGGTTCCATAGCAGGGAGAGCGACGTCGATAATCTCGATGGCATGTTCTATAAGAGACGGAAAATCCGGGGACGCGGTCAACTCCTTCAAATTGCGGGCAGCAGGCAGGGGATCATCCCCTTCCAGATGCAGCGAAAGTGCCTCCGAAGCGAAGGCGCGCGCTTCATCCAGTGTCAGCCCTGCCGTCACACAACCGGGGACGTCCGGGAAGAAGACTCCGTAATCGCTGTCGTCCGTTTTCTCGACGATCGCGAGATAATGAGGGGTTTTCACTTCCAGCCTGCCTTTCTGGCGATGTCGTTCAAAACGCCGGGGCTTAAATTTCGCTTTGGATGCGGAACCGTGATCCTATCTTTCTTGTCTTCGTGTTCGTATCTGTGATGCGATCCCTTTGTCCGCACATGCTTCCAGCCCTCCTTTACAAGGCGACGGATAACTGCGCGGCTGTCCATTACTCCGCCGCGACGGTGAAGGCAGCGTCTTTGGGGGCGTCGGCCATCTCGCCGTCGATATAGGCGGCGATGCTGTCGGCGGCTTCACGGCCATCGCGAATGGCCCAGACGACGAGGGAGGCCCCGCGCACGATGTCACCGGCGGCGAAGACGCCGGGCATGGCGGTCTGTTTCGTGCGGAAGTCGGCCTTGATGGTGCCCCAGCCGGTGACTTCGAGTTCGGGTTGATCCCAGAGGGTGGGCAGGTCTTCGGGCGAGAAGCCGAGCGCCTTGATCACGAGATCGGCCTTGATGGTTTCGTCGGAGCCGTCGACCTCCTCCGGCGCGCGGCGACCGTCGGGACCGGGATTGCCGAGGCGCATCTTGATGGCGCGGACCCCG
>CALJIU010000334.1 GCA_937974055.1 uncultured Neomegalonema sp.
ACGTAAGGCGCCTGTGCATCCCGACGATCCGATTTCTGCGAAGCGGGTGCGGCGGCGGCTGGAAGCCCTGCTCTACGCGCTGGAGGATATCCCCCGGCAAGCGCGGCGATTGGCCCGGCGGCAAGCATCGCAGGAAAGGCCACTGCGCCCCATGCGTCCGGGCAGGCCACCGGGGTTTGTGGATGGCGGCAAGCGCGAAATCGATGTGCTGCTGGTGGAATGCCATACGCTGGCACTGATCGCGCTGGCGGAGCCGGTGAAAGGGTAGCGGGGGTCGGGTGTCTTGCGCCCTATTCGTCCGTATACGTTACTTTTAACGCATGAGGCTCTATCGTGCCCGCTGGGTGTTGAGGAAATTCCCCAAGAAAATCAAACCGCCGCCGATCAGCACCGACCATGCCAGCGGCTCGCCATAGAAGGCCATGCCGACCACGGCGATCAGGGGCAGGCGGAAGAAATCCATCGGGGCGACCAGCGTTGCATCGCCGTATCGAAAGGCCTGTGCGAGACAGAAATGGGCGGAAAGGCCGCCGATGCTGAGGGCCAGCACCCAAAATGCCGTGACCGAATCGGGCGGGACCATCGGCAGCCCACCCGCCACGACCAAGCCCATCGGTCCCTGCATCAGCGTCAGGTAGAACATGATGCACAGGCTCGATTCGGTCGCGGTCAGCTTCTTGGTCGCAATCATATTGGCGGCAAAGCCGAAGGAGGCGAGGATCGCCCATATCTGGCCCGGCCCAAGATCATCGAGGAATGACCCGTCGAAGGCCCCCACCACCATGAGGACACCGATGAAACTAAGCCCGATAGCCGCCAGCCCGGCCCCCGCGAACCGCTCGCCAAGGAACAATGGCGCGACGAGGGCGACCCAGATCGGCGAGGTGAATTCCAGCGCGAAAAGCTGCGCCAGCGGAATCATCGTGACGGCGGTGTACCAGCCGTATTGCCCGAAGAAATGCCCGCAATTGCGGATCAGGTGCATTCCGGGGCGCTGTGTCCTGACCTGCGCAAAACCCTGCGCCGAGACGGCGAGGAAACCCAAGACGATGAGAAATCCGATGAGGCTGCGCCAGACCAGCAGGTCGGCAGTCGGCATCACGCGCCCCGCCTCGCGGCCCGATACGGCCATTGTCGTGAAGCACAACAGCGCGACGACCATCCATGCGGCGGCGCGGGCGAGCGAGGGGGTCGGCGGGGTTGCCATGACGGCTCCAGCGGGGGTTCGACTGCCCTCGTCTTACCCCCGATCCGGTCGTTTGCAACGCACGATGTCCGTATTTGCAAAAACCTGCAATTTGCCGCTTGCAATTAACCAAGCCGGGGCGCTATCACCCATCCCACGGAAGACAATCCGGTTGCGGGCGTAGCTCAGGGGTAGAGCGAAACCTTGCCAAGGTTTAGGTCGGGCGTTCGAATCGCCTCGCCCGCTCCAGATTGTTCCGTTTTTCCCAATCGTTACAGTTCCGCCGCCATAGCGGCAATCGTGGGTTCATCGCGGTCGGCGACTGGCGTTTCAAACCGGGTGTCACCCTCGATCTGCGCAGGTATGCCGCCCAGGCGCAGGACACGGGTCACCAGCCGCGCTGCCTCCGCCGGATTATGGGTCACGAGAATCAAGCGGGCGGGATGGGCGCGCAGCAGGTCGAGCAGAAGCGCCTGCATCTTTGACGAGGCATCCCGGTCGAGCGAGGCGAAGGGTTCGTCGAGCAGCAGGGTATCGGGGCGCATGGCGAAGGCACGGGCCAGCGAGACGCGCCGCGCTTGCCCCAGTGACAGGGTGTTCGGGAAGCGGTCGCCGACCTGCGGCAAGCCCACCGAGGCAAGCAGTTCATCGGCCTGCGATGCGGTGCAGCGGGTGGTGATCGTCAGGTTGTCACGCACGCTGCGCCACGGCAGCAGGGTCGGCTCCTGAAAGGCAAGCGCGATGCGCCCTGCCCCGGTCACGCGGCCCTCATATGCATCGTCCAGTCCGGCCACGATGCGCAGCAGGGTCGATTTGCCGATACCGGACGGGCCGAGCAGGGCGACGGATTCTTGCGGCGCGACCTCCAGCACGAAATCGCGCAGGATGGTCGTTTCGCCATAGGCCTTGCGCGCGACCTCGATCCTCATCGTAGCCGCCAGCGCGTGGCGCGCCGCTCCCACGGTTGCAGCGCGAGCGCCTCGACCGCGAGCATCACGATGACGAAGCTGATGGCGTAGACGAGAACGCGGGCGACGTCGAAAAGCTGAAAATACTGGTGAATCATGAAGCCCACGCCGTTCGAGCGGCCCAAAAATTCGACGACCAGCACGATCTTCCAGATCAGCGCGATGCCGGTGCGACCCGATGCGGCGAAATGGGGGGCGAGTTGGGGCAGGACGATGTGGCGCATCTTGGCGCGGCGCGACATGCCGAAGGCGCGGGCCATATCGTCGAGTGCCGGGTCGAGCGCGCGGGCGCCCTCGCGCATCTGGGTCGCGACGAGGGGGATCTTGTTGATGGCGACGGCGGCGATGGCGGCGACCTCGGTCAGCCCGATCCAGATGTAGCACAGGACGATGGTGACGAGGGCGGGCAGGTTCAGCAGGCCGATCAACCACGGATCGCCCCACGCATTCGCCGCCCGGTTCGTACCCATCGCCAACCCGATCACCGCGCCGATGGTCATGGCGATGACGAAGGCGGCGAGCGTGCGCGCCAGTGTTGCCGAAAGGTGGAAGAGAAGCTCGCCGGAGGCAAGCTCTGCCAGCCCCAGTCGGGCGACCGTCCAAGGCGTTGGCAGGGTCGCGGGGGAAGCGGCAAGCCACGCCACGAGGGTCCAGAGCAGGGCGAAGATCGCGATGGAAAGCAACGGCACCCTCATGTCGCCCATCCCGTGACCTGTGGGGTGCCGACGAAGCGGGCCATGCGGTCGAGTTCCGCCGCCAGCCGCCCGCGCCGCCGTACGGACCAGTCGATGCCGGGTTCAGGCCAGAAATTCAGGACGTTCAGCGTGCCCGCCTTGCGGTCGGCCTTTACCTCGATGCGACCCGTGAAGCGGTGCCCCTCCAAGATCGGGAAGACGTAATAGCCCCAGATGCGCTTTGCCGCCGGTACGAACATCTCGACACGGTAATCGAAGCCGAACAACCGCGCCAGCCGCGCCCGGTCGCGGATCACCGGGTCGAACGGGTTGAGGATGCGCAGGCGGGACGTCGGGGGTGTGGTCGCGGCGATGCGCGCCTCGATATCGGCGGGGGCGAGGGCGGGGAGCCATTCGCCGGTGGCGGCTTGTATCTCAACCATGCACAGGTCGGCGCGGGCGGTCCAGTCGGTGACCTCGCGGCGGTCGACGGCATCCCAGAACCGCTGGATTTCGCCGGGATTGGCGAAGACCAGCCGATCCAATGCCGCCATGCACAGCCGGTCCACCGCCTGCGCATCGGGGATATCCTGCTGCCACAAATCGGCGGGATAGACCCGTTCGCCAAGGTCGTAGAATTTGGTGAAGCCAACACGGTGGGAGGTGGCCAACTCGCCGGAATACCACATGAAATCGAGGGCCAGCTTATGCGGGGGGCGCGACCACATCTGCTTTAGGCCTGCGATCTTGGTATCGAAGGCCGCCGTGGAAAGCGGACCCTCCGCCGCGATACGGGCCTTGATGGCCTCGCGCCCCGCAGCATCCAGCATCGTGGAATACCAACTCGCCGCCCCGATTTTCTCGCGTTTGCGGCGGAACTGTCTGCGCCAGAGGGGCAGGAATTCCATCAGCAGGATCGAGGCATCATGGGTGAAATGCTCGAACACCGCCCTGTCCTGTGCGAGCAGGCGATCATACATCGGCTCGCGGTACTTCGCGTTGCGGCTCCACAGGATATGATGGTGCGCGCGGGCGACGACTTGGATGGAATCGAGCTGCACGTAGCCCAGTTTGCGCACGATCCCCGCCAGATCGAGGGGGCCGGTCGGGGGCGTGGCCAAGCCCTGCGCCGACAGCCACAGGTGGCGCGCCGTGCGGTTGTCAATCCGCAGCCCGTCAGGGTGCATCGTGGAAGACGCCTTCGGGCAGCGTGCGCGCGTCACCCACCAGCGCCGTGCCGCCGAGTTCGGCCATGACGGCGAAGAGTTTGGCCGCCGCCACCTCGTCGACCGGATCGGAACCGGGGATGCCCGCGCGGAAGCCGCTGCGCAGGGCGAGGAATTCGGCATCGGTCGCGGCGTTCATCTTGGGGCGCAGGCGGGTCCATGCGCCATCATCGGTGGCGAGCAACGCCTTTGCCTCGCGCGAGGCGGCGACGAGGCCCGCCACCGCCGCCGGGTTCTCGCGCAGGTATTCACCGCGCAGGACATAGCCGAGCAGCGGGATATCCGGCGATAGGCCCAGTGCCTGCGCCGCATCGGCGACGCCGACGACCGGGGCAAAGCCGCGCGCCTGCATCTTTGCCTGCCAGTGCCAGTAGGTCAGGACGGCATCGACGCCGCCCGATTCGGCCTGCCGCGCGATGAGGGGTGGCGCGCCGAAGACTTGCTGCGTTTCCGCCTTTAGGTCGAACCCGCGCGATTGGGCATAGGCGCGCAGGATTAGCCACCCCTTGTCCAGCGGGCCGCCCGCGATGCCGATCTTCATGCCGCGCAGGTCTTCGATGGCGGTGAAGCGGCCTTCGCGGGCGATGAGAGAGCCGACGCTGCGGGAATAGGGGATGAAGACGTAGTCACGCCCCGCCGCCCGCTGCCGCGCGACCCATATCCAGTCGGCGACGAGGGCATCCGCCGCGCCGCCCTCAAAGGCAATCTTCGCCGCCGCGCTGCCCGCCATGCCGAGGACGTCGAGCGCGATGCCGTTTGCTCGGTCGAAACCGTTATGGCGGATCGTGTCGAGTTCCCAATTCACCGTGCCGAATTTGAGGGTGGCGATTCGGATGGGGGTTGGGGGGGTGGCGAAGGCGGGGGTTCCTGCGAGGGCTAGCAAAGCAAGAAGGGTACGACGTGTAACCCCCTCCCCCCTCGTGGGGGAGGGTTGGGGAGGGGGGCCATCTTTGCCACGCCGGATCGTTCCTGCTGCGGCACCCCCCTCCCAACCTCCCCCCACAAGGGGGGGAGGAGTCATGTTGTAATCGCCCCCGCTCACGTCGGCATCGTCCGGTAGGTCAGCTCGCCATCGCCCTCAGCATCCGCCTGTGCCATTGCTTGTAGCTGGGCGTGCATAGGGGATTTGATGCAAACGGGGTCGGTTGCCGCCGCATCCCCCGTCAGGGCCATCGCCTGACAGCGGCATCCCCCGAAATCGCGGGTCTTGCGGTCGCAGGAGCGGCATGGCTCTGGCATCCAATCAAAGCCGCGATAGGCGTTGAAGGCGCTGGAATGTTCCCAGATGTCGGCCAATGGGCGGTCCTTGACGTTATCGAAGACGAGATGCGGGATCGTGTGGGCGGCGTGGCAGGGCATGACGCGCCCGTCCGGCACGACGTTCAGGCCGGTGGACCCCCATCCGCCCATGCAGGGTTTGGGGTAATCAGCATGGTGATCGGCGGGAACGTAGTCGATGACCAGCACGCCTTTCAGCCGCTCACGCGCCTCGGCCACGCGCTGGCCGCACAGCTTTGCCTGTTCGCGGGTCGGCATCAGGGCGGCGCGGTTCTTATCGGCCCAGCCGTGGAATTGAACGGTCGCAACCTCCAGCCGCCGCGCGCCCATCGCGACCGCGAGGTCGATCATTTCGGGCAGGCGGTCGATGTTCTTTTCATGCACCACGGCATTCAGGGTCAGGGGCAGGTCTAGGGCCGTCGTCCATTCCGCCACCTGCATCTTGCGCGAATAGCCGCCCTTATAGCCGCCGATCAGGTCAGCCATTTCTGCATCGACACCCTGTAGCGAGAGCTGCACATGGTCCAGCCCGCGTTTCTTTAGCTCCACCATCCGCTTTTCGGTCAGGCCGATGCCGGAGGTGATGAGATTGGAATAGAGATCGTGGTCGCGGCAGGCGGTGATCATGTCTTCTAGGTCGCGGCGCGAGGCAGGCTCGCCCCCAGACAAGTGCATCTGTAGCACGCCTAGTTCCGCCGCTTGCCGGAACACATCGACCCAAATCTCGGTGGATAACTCACCGTCGCGCTTGGTCAGTTCGAGGGGATTGGAGCAGTAGGGGCAGGAGAGCGGGCAGCGATGCGTGACCTCGGCCAGCATGGCGATGGGCGGGCCATAGGTGATGGTCGGCATCGGCTCGGTTTGAGGGGTCGGCGCGTCCATTCAGGCAACCTCCAGCATTCTGCGGTCCCGCAGGGATTCGAGGAAGGTTATCACATCGCCGGAAATCTGGTCCCGTGGCGCATTGTACTTGGTGGCGAGGGCATCGAGGATAGCGCCCAAGCTGCGCGTGCCATCCGTCTCGGCGAGGATCGCAGCCCCGATATCGTCCAGTTTGATTGCCCGTTCCGGGGCAAGCAGCACCCAATTGCCACGCACCTTGTCGTGCTTGGTGCGGCAACCGGAGAGAAGGCGAGGTACGCCGGTTTCGGGGATCACAACAGCCCCTCGGACCCGTCCCACGCCCCCGGCGGGATGCGGCCCGGATCGACATAGCCGGAATGGAGCGCGTCGAGTTGCGACCATAGTACGTCGGTCTTGAAGGTCAGAGCCGCCGCCGCCGCGTCCTGCTTTTCCAGCGTATCGGCGTGGTCGAGCACATAGGCGAGGCCGAAGGCGACGTCTTTGGGGGCTTGGGTCAGACGGGTGGAGAAATAGGCGAGGGAAGATTCGTTGGCAAAATCGTAGTGCTTGAGCAGCCCCTCGATTCGCTGGCTGTGAATCTTCGGCGCGAAGAGTTCGGTCAGCGAGGACGCCACGGCGTCGAGCATCGGCATTTCGCGCACGAAACGGACATAGGCATCAACGGCGAATTTGGTACCGGCCATGATCCCCCGCTCGGAGGCGACGTAATCGGGATCGACGCCCACCGCTTCGGCAAGGCGCAGCCAGCGGGCGATGCCACCGTCATGCTCGTTCGTGCCGTCATGGTCCTCGATGCGTGACCGCCATGCGCGGCGCAGGGCGGGATCGGAAATGCGCGACATGAAGGCGGCATCCTTCATGGGAATGCGGCTTTGATAATAATAGCGGTTGATGACCCATGCCCGCACCTGAACGGGGGTGCATTGCCCCGAATGAAGCAGATGATGGAAGGGATGCTTGTCGTGGTAGCGGTCGGCACCGATTTGCCGCAGCCGTGCCTCGAACCCTTCGCGTGTGAGCGGGCCGGTTCCCTGCGCCGCGTTCAATGCGGTGGCACTCATCGCTCCCGTAGACATGGCAGGCCCTCCCCCGGCGCTGGTCTTAGTTTCAAAAACCGTGGCTTCAAAAGAAAATGGCGTGCCCCCGCTAGGAGACACGCCATTTAATCTAGTCCATTAAAGGACTTAGAACAGCGTTTCTTCGCCTTCGGCGGGGAAGTACATGTTGATTTCCATGCCGCAGGTAACTTCTTCGATCTTTGGTGCAGTCCAAGCCATGATAGCCTCCGGTTGCTTAAGGTATGTGGTACGTTAGTTTTAGGTATCGTTCGTACGGATTGTCAAATTTGTTTTGCTAAGACCTTCTTGTAATCCCGCC
>CALJIU010000335.1 GCA_937974055.1 uncultured Neomegalonema sp.
GCCCCTCTGGCCCGATCAGCACGGCGCGACTCGAACCGAAACCGGAGTCGCCATCCTCACCCAATCCTCCAACATCGCGATAAACCTAACCATGCAGCGGCGCGGCCTGCCCATCGCCTACATGATGACCGCCGGAAACCAAGCCCAGATCGGCCTTGCGGAAATGGCCACCGCCCTGCTCGAAGACCCCCGCGTCACCGCCATTGGCCTGCATGTCGAAGGCGTCGGCGACCCCGCCGCCTTCGAAGCGTTGGCCACCGCCGCCCGCGCCCGTCGCATCCCCGTCGTCACGCTGAAAGTCGGACGGTCCGAAGCCGCCCAGACCGCCACCATCTCCCACACAGCCTCGCTTGCCGGGTCCGATGCAGGCAGCCGCGCCTTCTTCGCCCGCCTCGGCATTCCCCTCCTCGCCTCGCTCCCCGAACTGGTCGAAACACTCAAGCTGTTGCACGTGCATAGCGCGCTCGCAGGCCGCGATATATTGTCCATGAGCTGCTCCGGTGGCGAGGCCTCCCTCGTCGCCGATACCGCCGAAACCCGCGACCTGACCTTCCGCCCCTACACCCCCGCCCAGCGCGAGGCCGTTTCCGCCACCCTCAACCCGATGGTAACGGTCGCTAACCCCTTGGATTACCATACCTTCATCTGGAACGATGAAGCGGCCATGACCGCCACCTTCACCGCCGCCATGGCCCCCAAATTCGACCTCTCGATGCTGATCTGCGATTTCCCTCGCGAAGACCGGTGCAGCATCGAAAGCTGGCACCCCGCCATCGCCGCCATCGACGCGGCGGCGACCGGCACAGGCAATCCCACCGCAGTCGTCGTCTCCCTCTCCGAGCTAATGCCCGAAGACCGCGCCACCGCCTTCATCGCCGCCGGAATCGCCCCGCTCTGCGGCATAGACGAAGCCCTAGCCGCCGCAGACGCCGCCGCCACCATCGGCGAGGTTTGGGCACGCCCCCCCAACGCCCCCATCCTGCAAGCCACTCTCACCGACCATCCCGCCCGGACCCTCAGCGAGCACGCCGCAAAGACGATGCTGGCCCGTGCAGGCATCCCCGTCCCCGACGGTATCGAGGCCACCACCCCGCAGACCGCAAGCGACGCGGCCACCCACCTCGGCTATCCCGTCGCCGTCAAGATCACCGGCCTCGCCCACAAGACCGAGGCCAACGGCGTGCGCCTGAACCTCGCCACAGCCGCCGCCGTCCAAGCCGCCGCATCCGATCTGCTCGAAACCGGCGATAAAGTCCTGATCGAACGCATGATTTCCGGTGGTCTCGTCGAGATGATCGTCGGCATCTCCCGCGATCCCGTCTACGGCCCGATGCTCACCTTCGGCGCGGGTGGCACCCTCGCCGAACTCCTCGCCGACACCGCCACCCTCCTTCTGCCCACGACCGAAGAAGACATAGCAACCGCCCTCAGAACCCTGAAAATCTCGAAGCTGCTCGAAGGCTGGCGCGGTGCCCCCCCCGCCGACCGCCCCGCCGCCATCACCGCCATTCATGCCATCGCCCGCTTCGCCGAAACCCATGCCGCCACGCTCGAAGAACTCGACGTAAACCCCCTCATCGTCTGCGAAACCGGCGCATGGGCGGCGGATGCTCTCATCTCCCTTCGCGCATGACCGATTTGCCAGTATGATGATGAACGAAACACTTTCGTTGGAACATTGAGGACAGCACGATGCGCAGCTTTTCGGTCTCCGCGATCTGGGATGAGGAAGCGCAGGTCTACATCTGCGAATCCGACATCGTCGGCCTGCATCTCGAAGCCGCGACCATCGAGGAATTCGTGGAGGAAATGCGCCGCCTCGCCCCGGAAATGATCATGGAGAACCACGTCTCCCTTTCCGGTGCCGACCTGACGCGCACGTCCCTCGCCGACCTCATCCCGTCGATCATCTTCAATGCTCCGCAGCAAAAGCCGGTCGCAGCAGAATAATGGTCAAGGGCTTCTACAAGGAACTGGCGAAGCTCCTGTCCGATGCCGGGTACGAGCAGCACGACGGCAGCAAGCACCAGAAATGGAAATGCGAAGACAAACCCACGATTATCCTGCCGCATAACGTGGTCAGTCGACATACCGCGAACGCGATATTGAAGACCGCCGGTATCGACCACAAAGTCTGACACCCGTCTCCCGACACCCATGTTCCGAGGACCACTCTCCATGACCGACAGTCCCATCCGCACCCGCAGCGACGGCGGCATCTTCGAGCTGACCCTCGACCGCCCCAAGGCCAACGCCATCGACCTGCACACCTCGCGCATCATGGGCGAGGCCTTCGCAAAATTCCGCGATGATCCAGCCCTGCGCGTCGCCATCATCACCGGCGCGGGCGAAAAATTCTTCTGCCCCGGCTGGGACTTGAAAGCCGCCGCAGACGGCGACGCCGTCGATGGCGATTACGGTGTCGGCGGCTTCGGTGGCCTGCAAGAATTGCGCGGCATGAACAAACCCGTCATTGCCGCCGTCAACGGCATCTGCTGCGGCGGCGGCCTCGAACTGGCGCTTTCCGCCGACATCATCCTCGCCGCCGACCATGCCAGCTTCGCCCTGCCAGAAATCCGCTCCGGCACGGTGGCCGATGCCGCCAGCGTCAAGCTGCCCAAGCGCATCCCCTACCATATCGCGATGGAGATGCTGTTCACGGGCCGCTGGCTCGATGCCGACGAAGCCCACCGCTGGGGCATGGTCAACGCCCTCCACCCCGGCGCGGGCCTGATGGATGCGGCATGGGACATGGCCCGCCTGCTCGAATCCGGCCCCCCCCTCGTCTACGCGGCCATCAAAGAAATCGTGCGCGATGCCGAGGACAGCACGTTCCAAGACGCCATGAACCGCATCACCAAACGCCAACTCCCCACCGTCGATACCCTCTAT
>CALJIU010000336.1 GCA_937974055.1 uncultured Neomegalonema sp.
GATCGAGGTGGGCAGGGTCGAGGCGAAGACCCTGACCCCGGATGGCGAGGCGGTGGTCTTCGAGCTGTTCATCGAAGCCCCGCATCAGCAACGCCTGACCCAGGGCAGCCGGTTCTGGAACACGTCTGGCGTGCAGATCGAGTTGGGGGCGGATGGGGCGAAGCTGAAGCTGGAATCCTTCTCGTCCTTCCTGCGCGGGGGCATCACCTTCGACACCGTGGCGTTGGGTGGCGGGCCGGTGGACGAGAATAATCTGTTCCGCCTGTTCTCCTCGGAATCGGAGGCCCGCGCGAGCATCTTCGACGATGATTATGGCGCGCAAATCCGCCTCTCCATCGAATTTGGTGGGTCGGTCCGGGGGCTGAAAGTCGGCGCGCCGGTGGAATTGCGGGGCTATAAGGTTGGGGAAGTGATCGACGTGACCGCCTCGGTCGATGAAAGCGCGGGCGTTCCCTCCGTCTCGCTGATCACCACCGTCCTGTTGCAGCCCTCGCGCCTTGGCCTGCCGCGCGGCGAGGGGGAGGAAAGCCTCAACTTCCTGAAAAACTTGGTGAAGAATGGCCTGCGGGCGCAGTTGGCCAGCGCCAGCCTGATCACCAGCTCGTTATATGTCGAGCTGGTCGATGTACCGGAGGAGCCGGAGCGGCAGATCGACGAAACCGCCTATCCCTATCCCCGCCTACCCAGCGTCGCCTCGGATGGCGATGACCTCGCCGCCTCCGCCGAAGGTGTGCTGAACCGCATCAATGGCCTGCCAATCGAGGAATTGCTGGAGGCCGCCACCACCCTGCTCGCCAACGTCAACACTATCGTCGAGAGCGAGGATACCCGCGCCATTCCCGGCGGCATCAATGCCCTGCTGGCCGAGGCGCAGGTGCTCGTCTCGGACCCGGCGCTTGACGAGGCCACCGCCGACCTTGCCGCGACGCTCGCCGCCGCCCGCGAGGTGGTGGAAAGCGTGCAGCGCGAGGAAATCGCCGCCAGCCTGAAACTCGCGCTGAGTGCCGCCACGGCCACCGCCGCCTCCATCAGCCTCGCCGCCGATGGAGCGCCCGATCTGGTCGCCAACCTGACCCGCCTCAGTGGGAATGCCGCCGAGTTGCCGCTTTCCGACATGGTGATCGCCGCCACCACGCTGCTGAACGATGCCGATGCCCTGATCGCCAGCGACGAAGCGCGGGCCATTCCCGCCGATCTGGCCGGGGCGGTCGCGGATATCCGCGTGATCCTCGCCGATATGCGCGAGGCTGAGGTTGCCGGAGCACTGGCCACCGCGTTGCAGGAGGCAGGCACCGCCGCCGCCTCGATCCGCGAAGCGGCCAGCGGCGCGCCCGCGCTCATGGCTAACCTTGCGGGCATCAGCGAAACCGCCAATGGGCTTGATCTCGATGATCTCATCACCTCGGCCACGGCGCTGGTGAAGAATGCCGATGCGGTCGTCGCCTCGGAAGGGATCAGCCGCCTGCCCGATGATATCTCCGCCGCGCTGGGTGATATGCGCCTGTTGCTGGGTGATCTGCGCGAGGCCGATGCGGCCACCAACCTCGCCACGGCATTGGCCGAAGCGGGGGAAGCGGCAAAATCCATCCGGCTCGCCGCCGATTCCGCCCCCGCGCTGATGGCCAACCTGTCGGGCCTGAGCGAGACGGCCAACAACCTGCCGCTCGACGATCTGGTGACCTCGGCCACCGCCCTCGTGCAGAATGCCGATGCGCTCGTCGCCTCCGACGGGATCGCGCGTCTGCCCGATGACCTATCCGCCGCTTTGGGGGATATCCGGTCGCTGCTGGGTGATCTGCGCGAGGCCGATGCGGCGCAAAACTTGGCCATTGCGCTGCAACAGGCGGGCGAGGCGGCAACGTCGATCAGCGCGGCGGTGGATGGCACCCCCGAACTCATCGCCCGCATCACCGCCGTGGCGAAGAATATCGAGGATCTACCGCTCGACCGCCTGATCGCCGAAACCGAGACCCTGATGCGCGATACGCGCGGCCTTATCAGCTCCGACGAAGTGCGCGGCGTGCCGACGGCAATATCGACGTCGCTGGCCAATATCGACGTGCTGCTGACCGAGTTGAAACAGGCCGAGATCACCGCCCGCCTTGCCGGGGCGCTGGACGCTGCGACCACCACCGCCGGGGGGATCACGACTGCCGCCGCAGGGGTGCCCGCCATGCTGGCGCAGATCGAGGGGCTGGCCGGGCAGGTGCGCGCGCTGCCGCTCGACCAACTCATCGCCCGCGCCGAGCTGCTATTGGCCAATATCAACGCCATCATCGCCACGCCCGGTGCCGAGCAACTGCCCGCCGCCGCCACCGCCGCGTTTGACCAGTTGCGCGTGACAATCGCCGACCTGCAACGCCGCGATGTGCCGAAGAACTTCAACGATTCGCTGATCTCCTTCAACAGCGCCTCCCTCGCGTTCACGGACCTCTCCGCCAATCTCAACGCCGTGCTGCCGCAGGTGGCGGGACTGGCCGCGCGGGCGGATAGCGTTCTCTCGGAATTCGATGTCGGGTCCGAGCTGAATTACGAGGCCATCACCACCATCCGCGAAATCCGCGACGCCGCCCGCGCCATCACCGCCTTGGTCGCCACCATCGAGCGTCAGCCGAACTCGCTAATTCTGGGGAAATGACATGACCTTTCGCTGGCTTGCCATCGCCCTCCTGCTCGGTGCCTGCGCCACCGCCGCCGAGGATACCACGCGCTACTATCTGCTGCCCAAGCCCAAGCCCGCCGAGCGCGTCGTCTTTACCGATGACACCGTTGCCCTGCGCGAATTGGACCTGCCCCTCTACGCCCGTGCCGCCGAAATCGCCTATATCGGGGCAAGCGGCGCGGTCGTCGTCTCGGATGATAACCGCTGGGCCGATGAACCCGCCCGCGCCATGACCCGCGCGCTGGCCGGATCGCTGCGCGAGGCTATCGGTGCGCCGGTGGTGGTCGAGCCGTGGGGCCGGGCTGTCCAGCCCGTGCTGCGCATCGACGTCGTGGTCGACCGCTTCATCGGCACGCCGGGGGGCGAAGTGGTGCTGACGGGGGATTTCCAGATCGTCCGGCTCGATGATCGCCAGACCGTCTCGGCCCAAGGCTTCGACATCACCGCCCCCACCGCCGATGCCAGCTTCGACGCCCTGACCCGCGCCCATTCCACCGCCCTCGCCCGCCTGTCCGATGAAATCGTCATCGCGATCAGGAATGACGCGATGGAGGGAAGTTAGCAGGCTGCTGAAAAACAAATCCACCTCAGTGGATAATATGCTTCCCGCGAACGCGGGAATCCATTTCTCCAAGATTCCGGAAAGCTGATTTTCTTTGCAGTCGCCGTAAAAGCTACTGTTTTACAAAGGCTTTTCGAGAACCTGAGCCTTCGGGGCCTGCCGGTAAATGGATGCCCGCCTGCGCGGGCATGACACTGGAAAAAGGGGTGGGAAGCCGACTTTTCAGTGCTTTTTCAGCAGCCTGCAAGAGCGATTTGGGTTTCACCCGGATCGGCATTCACATCAAACGCAATTCGCTCTAATCGGAAACGCCCCCCGGATCGCCGCATCCGCCGCCGCGCCCAGATAATCCGGCTCATGCGCCGCAAGGATCGCCCGCACCTTCGTCCGCGCCCTCTCCCACGCATCGGTCGACCCGTTCTCCGCCCACGTGATCGGCTGCTCGCGGTCGGCCAGCGCGGGGTAGAAATAATCCCGCTCCATCGCTTCCATCGTCTGCGCCCCGCCTAGGAAATGCCCGTCGCCCAGCACCGCCTCGCAGATCGCCTCGAACCCCAGCGTCTCCTCGCTCACCTCGACCCCGCGCAGCATCCGATAGATCGCCGAATGCATCTCGTCATCCAGCACGAAGGCCTCGAAACTCGCCCCCAGCAGCGCCGCCGTCATGCCCGAACTCTCATAGATCAGGTTCCCCCCGGCCAGCCCCGCCGCCAGCGCGGTCATCCCCTTCTCGACCCCGTATTGCGCATCGATGGCCTTGGCATCCGTCATCGAACACGCCACCCCGGAGGGCAGCCCCAGCCAGTTCGACACCTGCGCGGAGGCGGCGTTCAGCACCGCAATCTCGCCCCCACCCCCGGCAAACGCCCCGGTGCGTAGATCGATCACCAACGGCCAGTTCGAGAACACCATCGGATGCCCCGGCTTGATGACATTGACCATCACGAGGCTTGCCAGCGTCTCGGCCAGCGATTGCGCCAGAAACCCCGCCAAGGTCGCCGGGGCCGTCGCCCCCGATTGCGCCGCCGTGATGCAGGACACGGGAATATTGTGTTCCAGACAGGCAAACGTCACATCCACCGCATCCTCGCCAAACCGCATGGGCGAAATCACCGGACTGATATGCGCCTTCACGAAGGGCCGCTTGGCAAATTCCCCCTCGCCGCCCGCAGCGATATCGAACATCTGCACCAAGGGCGCGACATTCTCGGCCACCGTAAAGGCGGTCGCGACCGGCTTCGTCGTGTTGCGCAGCAGCGCATAGGCCGTATTCGCGTCCAACTCGAATACATCCGGCACATCCGTCGCGATGCAGCAGCGGGTGAACCAACTCACATTCGCCAGCGTATCCTGAAGCCGCGTGAAATCATGCAGATCGCGCAAAGTAGAGGGCCGATACGCCCCCGTATCCAGATCCAGCGTCTGCACCGCCGCCCCGCCCGTGCCAAAATGCACCGCATCCCCGCCAACTTCGATAGACCGATCCTCGTCGCGCCCGTGAAAGACGAATTGCTTCGGCGCAACCGCAATCGCATCCTCGACCATCGCGCGGGGCATCAGAACCCGCCCCCGCCCATCGCGCGTGGCCCCGGCGGCGACCAGCATATCCGCCAGCCGATCCGGCGTCTCGCCCATGCCCAACTCGGCCAGCAA
>CALJIU010000337.1 GCA_937974055.1 uncultured Neomegalonema sp.
GTCCTGCGCGAGCACGATCTCGTTTTCGTAGAGGCGGCGCTCCATCCCGCCCAATGCGCGCTCGCTCCAGAACGTACCGGCGGCGACCGCGAGGATGGCGGCGGCGAGGGCGAGGCGCAGGCCGGTGCCGCAATGCTCGCGAAACAGCCATAGGCCCATCGCGGCGACGGCGAGGTTCAGGGCACCGAGCGCGAAACCTGCGCCCATCAGGCCAAGCTGCGGGATAAGAACGAGGGGGAAGAGCAGCGCGGCGGCCAATGCGCCGACGTAATCGACGGTCAGAACGTTCGAGAGCGTGATCTTCAGCGCCTTGCGGCCTTCGAGAATGCGGATAACGAGGGGGATTTCCAGCCCGACCAGCGTACCGACCACGCCGCAGACGAGGAAGAGGAAGGGCTGGTAATTCTCGATCAGCGCGAAGGCGGCGAAGAGGATCATGGCGGAAAACCCGCCCACAACCCCCAGCCCAATCTGGGCGGCGACGAAGGCGCGTTCCGGGTGGGTGATATGGCGGGAGAGATACGCGCCGATGCCCATCGCCGTCATGAAGAGGCCGATGACGAGGGAGAAGTGATAGACACTATCGCCGAGCAGGTAGCTGGATGCCGCCCCGGCGATGAGTTCGTAGACCAGCCCGCATATGGCCAGCACGAAGGTCGCGGCCAGAAGGGCGATATCGGTGCCGCGCCCGCTAGAGTCTGTCGCATTCACGTTCGTTCACTCGACATGCTCTAGCTTCTTGTTTTGTCGCAATTTCTGAGTCGCAAGGTTGTTCCAACCTTACTTCAAATTGCTCTGGGGGCGGGGGCGTCGATGTCGGTTTCGGTCAACTGTTGATGACGTTCGCGATCAGGATCGCGAGGGAGATCATCACCGATCCCATCACGATGGCGACCGCCGTGTTCGCCTTTCCCGACAGTTCCTCGTGCAGCGAGAAGGGGGTGAGCGCGTCGATGATGACATAGCTGACGATCATCAGCACCAGCCCCAGAAAGGCGTAGAAGATCGTCGCGATGACCTCCGCCCCGTTTATGCCCACAAGAATATCCATCCGTCTTCCTTTCCTACGCCCGCCAGATACGGGTCATTTGACACCGCCGATATAGCCCACCCGCCCGCTGCTGCCGGATCGGATGGATTTGGCGATCTGTTCGTCTTCCGCACCGATGCCGTAGACCCCCGCATAGGTGGCCGCGCCGGTCGCGAGGGCGAAGACGACGAATACGATTCTGGTCATCAATCGTCATCCTCATCACTGCCCCAGCGTCTGCCCTCGAATACCGAGCGACGCCACCAGAGCGAGACCCACATGAGCATGGCGAACCCGGCGAGCAGAAAGAGATAGCGCGTCACCATCACGTTTTCGCGCACCTCGACCCGCAGGGGAACGCGGGCGGATTGGGGGTCGCCTGCCGTGACGTTCAGCCGGTATGCGCCCGCGAAGGGGGGGCGAAAGCGAAAGCTGGTGCTTTGCGAGCCTTCGGTCCATGCGCCGTCGCTGTCCCGGCCCGCATAGTATTCGACGCCGCCATCGAATTCGGCAATCGTCTCATCGGTATCCACATGTGTCAGCTCCATGTCGTACCAGCTCCACGAATTATAGACATTCGCGGTGATGCGGATTTCGGCGAGGCGGGCGGTGTTTTGTAACGGGAAGGTGACCGCGCCCCCGGCGAAGGGGTCTTGGATCGTGGTTTCGGTGATCTTTTGCCCCTGCCCCATTGTCAGGACCACGAGGGCAATGACGACGGCGAGGGGGGCGAAGATCTTGCCGACCTTGGCCAAGGCGGTGTGGAGCGTGCCGGGGATGAAGGGCTGAATCGGGTGGACGTTGCCCGCGCGGGGCATTTGGTCATCGACGCCGAAGGCCGCCAACGTCTCGGCGCGGTCGAGATAGGTCGAAAACTCAAATTCCGTCTCGGTCCCACCCAGCGCCACGGCGTAGCCGTAGGGCGGATCGATGGCCTCGATCACGCGAGTGGCGTCGCCGAGTTCGGGCACCCAAGTCAATTCGCCTTCGAGATAGGTGACGCGGGCGACGTATTCCTCATACATTTTGAAGACCCGCCCTGCCGCCGCGAGGGGAGCCTTGTAGGCGAAGTTGCCGCCCGTCTCCGGCAGGTCGCGGGTCTTGCGCGAATGGGTGAGGTGGCCGTCGGACCACGTCATCCAGCTATAACCGTGGGTGGGGCTGTAGAGTTGGTAATTGGTCCAGCTGTAGCCGTATCCCTCGATCACGGCGTTGATACCGACGATGCCAACAATCGTGTGCGCGATCCCAAAGAGATCGCCGCTCATACCGATCTGAAAGGGGCCTTCGGGGCGCTGCATGTCGCGGTATTGAGCCAGCAGGCGGTACTCATTGTGGCGGTCCATAACCGCGCCGCAATAATTGCAGATGAGGGACTTGGCACGGTGGCCGGCCAAGGCAGGCAGGGGCGAGCCGCAGGAAGTGCAGTTGATGGAGGCGAGACGCGCTGCGCCCTGTTCGAACCCGTCCGTCATGCGCCCGCATTCTCCGAGCGGATCAGATAGGGGTCGACCCAAACGCCTTCGGATGCAGCGAATTCGCCGTCGGAATATTCGAGCGTGACGAGGCGACCCAAGGGACCGAACAGGTGCCAGTAATCGTAGGTCTGGCCGACGAACAGGGCTTCGGGGAATTCGCCGCGCAGGGCGGTGCAGGTGGCGCGATCTGCCTCGGTTACGGTGAATTGCTCGCCATTGAGCGCAATATTCGCGCCGAGCGACAGGCGGGCGGGCGAGAGGGAGATACCGATATCGTAAGGACGCTCGACGGCGATTTCGCCCTCATCGACGCTAACCCAAACACCATCGCCACCGCCATCGACGGCCCAGAATTCATCCCACCAACCTTGGGCGTAGGAAAAGCGGGCCTGTCCGACGGGAAGGAAGGTTTCGCGGCGGTAGGTCAATGTGCGGCCCAACGCGAAAAGCGACGGTTCCCGCGCCATGACGCCCTTGGTGCCAGCGGTCTTCAGGGCATCGTCTTCGAGGAGGACGGTGGATTCGCAATACTCGCAAGCGACCATCTTGGCATGCAGCACGGTTGCGGGCAGTTCGCCCCCGCAATTGGGGCAGTTCATTCCGTCGAAACCCATTCCCCGCCTCCCTTGACCATCGCTGTACGCTGCATGTCGTGATTTGCACGGGCCGCGTCAAGCGGAGCGTGCGCATGGCGTGGTTAACCGATGGTTTCGATGGGCGCAAAAGCGCTTGTCAAACCCGTGCGTGCCTTTCACTATTGGCGCATGGCAGTTGACAGCAATATCGTTCCTTTCCCGGTCCGCGCCCGCACTGCGGATAATATCGTGTCCTTCGACCGGAAGGAGTTGAACGTGATCCTGTCGAAATACGGGCAGTTGGTGGCGGCGGGCGAATGGCGCGATTATGCGCTGAACATGACGCCGGACGCGGCGGTGTTCTCGGTGTTTCGACGGACGGGGGAAAATCCGGCGTATCGGATCGAGAAGCGACCGAAGAATGCGGCCCGGCAGGGGCAATATGCCATCGTCGGATCGGATGGACGGATCGAAAAGCGCGGGCATGACCTGCGGTTGGCCCTGCGCATTTTTGACCGCAAACTGCTGAAGCTGACCGAGAAAGATTAGGACGCATTCAGCCCCGGACACCACATCCGGGGCTTTTGATCAGATCACCAGACCCGCTCAACCATCGCCGAGGAAGATCAGGCCGTCGGCTTGCATTGGGGTTGCGGCGTCCTTTTGCATTACCGGCGCGGCAACGAGATCGACCGGATCACCGAAAGCCTGACCGTATTCGAGAAGGCCGTTCGACGGAGCGAAAGACGCGACCGGGGCGGGCGACGTGTAGGCCGGGGCGATGTTGGCCACAGGCTCGTATTGCGCGGGGACGGCCACATCGTCATAGGACAACGGTGCCTCGTAATACGGCGTGGAGTCGTAACTCGCCGGGACGATATCGAGCGCGGGTTCGATCATGCCCAAGGTCGGCTGATCATAGCTGGTCGTATCGAGCGGTTCGACATAGGCGGGTTCGACATAGGCAGGCTCGATATACGCGGGTTCGGTATAGACCGTATTCGCACTGCCGCCGACGGATGCGACATAGCTTTCATAGGAACCAACGGGCTGATAATTGCCGCCCTCCGTCGTGGTGGTGACGCTGGCTGGAATGGGGGCGGTATAGGCGACTTGATCCGTTACGACCGCCAGTTCACTGTCATACGACACGAAACCGGTCGTCGTGGGGGGCGTAATCGACGCCTGACGGATCGTGAGGCGGGCAAGGTTTTCTTCGGCGAGCGATGCCACGTTGACATTGGCGACACGCTCCAACCGCTGCTCGGTGATGTAGGTGTAATTCGCCTGCGCATCGACACCCGTGCCACGGGCAGCGGTGTAAAGCTGTCGCGCGCCGGTAAAATCGCCCGAATTCTCGCGCACGGCACCAAGGCCGAGCAATGCGTAGGGGTTATCGGGTTCGGCGGAGAGGGCCGTCTCGAACTGGTTTTCAGCGGTGAGGAGGTCACCCTGCTTGTAGGCGTCATACCCAAGTGCAGCGGCGATATAGGCCGGTGATTGCGCGGGATCTTCGATTGATTGGGTGCAACCCGCGAGGATAGCGAGGGCGCTGACGGCGGTGATGATGCGGATCGACATGGAAAACCCTTTCCGGTCAGACAAACTATACGCGAGTAACTCTGCGCATTTTCGCCTTTTTTGCAATTGCTATGTCCTTGATTGGCACAGATGGCGGTTAATCTGGTGCCTTGACACCACGCTCCGGAACGCTTGCATGGAGTGTACCGACAGGGAGAACACATGCGACGCAGCGGACGGATATTTCAAAAAGCAGTGGTCGCGCTGGGCCTCGCCCTGCCCTGTCCGGCCTTTGCCGAGACGGCACTGGTGGCGGTGGCCACGAATTTCGTCGTCGTGGCGGAAGGGCTTGCGGAGGCGTTCGGGGAGGCGACGGGGCATGAGGTGCGGCTGGTCGGCGGATCGACGGGCAAACTGCATACGCAGATCATGCGGGGTGCGCCGTTCGACGTGTTTCTTGCCGCCGACCGGGCGCGGCCTGCGCTGCTGATTGAGGAAGACCGCGCAAGTGGGCAGATGACCTATGCCGTTGGGCGGCTGGTGCTGTGGGGGCGCAAGGGAGAGCCATCGGAAGCGGCCTTGCGAGAGATGGAGCGGTTGGCCATCGCCAATCCGGCGCTCGCCCCCTATGGCGTGGCGGCGATGGAAACGCTGGCCTATTACGGGCGCGAGGGCGAGGATGCGCCCGCGCTGGTGATGGGCGAGAATGCGGGGCAGGCGGTGGCGATGGTGGCGACGGGGAACGTGGATTACGGACTGGTACCGCTGTCGGTGACGGTTGCGGGGCTTGAGGGGGCGGCCTGGACGGTACCGCAGGCGGCGCATGGGCCGATCCGGCAAGATGGGGTGCTGCTGGATGCGGAGAATGCGGCGGCGGTGGATTTTCTGGCGTTTTTGGGGTCGGCGGCAGCGGCAGAGATCATCGAGGCGAGCGGGTACGAGGTGCCTGAGCGATGAACGTCGATTTGGGGCCGCTATGGCTGACGCTGCATCTGGCGGCGGTGACGACGGTGATCTTGCTGGTGCTGGGGACGCCGCTGGCATGGTGGCTGGCCACGACGCGGGCGCGGGGGCGGGCGCTGGTGGAGGCGGTGACAGCGCTGCCGCTGGTGCTGCCGCCGACGGTGCTGGGTTTCTACCTGCTGATCCTGTTCAGCCCGAATTCGCCTTTGGGCGGGGCGTGGGTGTCGGTGACGGGGGAGACGCTGACATTCTCGTTCACGGGGCTGGTGGTGGCATCGGTGATCTACTCCCTGCCCTTCATGGTGCAGCCGTTGCAGGCGGCGTTCGAGCGGGTGGGGCCGGGACCGATGGAGGCGGCGGCGAGTTTGCGCGCGTCGCGGCTGGATGCGTTCTTTACGGTGGCGGTACCGCTGTCGGCGCGGGGGTTTTTGACGGCGACTGTGCTGACCTTCGCGCATACCATCGGCGAATTCGGGGTGGTGCTGATGGTGGGGGGGAACATCCCCGGCGAGACGCGCGTGATCTCCATCGCGATCTACGAGCAGGTGGAGACCCTGAACTACGCGGAGGCGCATGTGCTGTCGGCGGGGCTGCTGGTGTTTTCGTTCGTAGTGCTGGTGGGGGTGTATGCGCTGAACCGGCCCCGGATGCTGGCGTAGCGCTCGATAAGAAAAGCCCGGAGCGGTAACTCCGGGCCTTGTCGTCAATGCGGTGCGGGCAGATTAGGCGGCCAGTGCGTCGGCACCTTTTTCTTCGAGCAGGGCGCGCATGTCGCCGAGGTTCTGCATACCCGTGATTTCGGGCATGGAGAACTGGACGCCGAATGCGACCTCGACGGCGAGGAGCAGGTCGATATGGCGGGCAGAATCCCAGTTGGGGGTGTTCTTCGCGTTGCTCTCGTCGGAAAGCAGGGTTTCGTCGATATCGAGGACGTTGGCTACGAGCGTCGTGAGTTTCATCTGAAGTCCCTCTTGAGGTATACAGGGGTCGCGTCCTGCGCCCCGCTTTTTTCTATGTTTTGCTGTGTGAAAAGGGGCGAACCGAGCAGGGAATTGCCCTTAGTGTGGTCATTTCCCTGCCCTTGTTATTCACCCGACCCCTTTTCACACTAGTCGAAGATCTGGTCGCGCACGCCCGCAGGCCAGCGCATCGGGTCGAAGCCGTGCTGCGTGAAGGCGGCGAGAATCCACCGCTCGATACCCAGACCGATGCAGCCGGTATGGGCCGGTTCGCCATCGTTCGCGGTGATGTCGAACCGCTCGCCAAAGAAACGCCCATGCAGGTTCACCGAACCGCAGGCCATCTTCTTGGTGCCGCCCTTGCCGTCGAGGACGGGGATCAGGATTTCGCTTTTCACTTCCATCGCCGCCTGGAAGAATTTCTTCGAGGCGGAGACGGTGGCGAAGAACGGGTCGGTGGCGGTCTGGATCTGCATGTCGAGATCGAAGGTCTTGGCCAGCTCCACCACCAGCGGCAGGGCGCGGCGACGGCGGTCGGCGACGAAATCCTCGGTGCCGACGAAGACGATCTCGCGAACGTTGAATTCGTACAGACGGTCGAGACCGGAGGCGTTGCGGGATTCGTAGCGGAAGACCCGGCCCAGCCAGCTCAACGCGAAACCGGCATCATCGAGGCGTTTGCCCTGAAGCGTCGGATAGGCCGGGAAGCAGGCGGCGGGGTTCATGCACATGCCGTCATGGTGCAAATGCTCGCCCTTGGGCAAAATCGCGCCTTCGGAACAGGAATTGGCAACGCGGAATTCCTCGATCGCGTCGAAATCCTCCATCACGTTACCGACGAAACTGGCCTGATTGGGGTGGCTGTCGAAATAGCCGCATTTATGCAGGACATCGGCGTCGATGAAGCCGGGGAAGTGGCCGTCGATGGCGTCGAAGTTCTTTTCATAGAGCTTGCCCGCCGTCTCGTTGACCAACCGCGCTAGTCGCAGGACCGGGCCGTTATAGGCGATCTGGCCCTTACCGTAGTCATGGACCCAGCCGCGACGGACGAATTCCTCGTTGACGCCCGACTGGAAAGGGCCGTCGTCTTGGCGCACGTTCTCGGCGAAGGTCTTGATGTCGAAGCCGGTGCGCTGCTTGGCCATTGCGGCGATGAAGCGGTGCGACTTTTCCACGACTTCCTGCGTGTAGAGGCCGTCGCGGATTTCGAGGGCGGCGGTGGTGCCGTCTTCGGAAATGCGGATGCGCTCCAGCTTTGGCGAGACGAAGACCGATTCCTTCTCGATATCGCCTGCAACTTCAGGATCGACCACCATCGGCATGTCGATCTGTACCGTGACGGCTCCGCCTTGCATCGTGTTCATAGTAAATCCCCCGGTTTTAGGTCGGTATGGTCGCGATCCCCCGACCGCAATATGTGTCGGACATCCGGTTGGCCGGATGCCCCAAGCGCATCAGAAACTGTAGTAGAGGAAGCTGGTATCGCCCCCCAGCGACGTGAAGCCGAGCACCATCACCACCGCCGCGATCAGCGCCCATGTGGGCGTTGGCGTCCAGCGGACGGGCGTTTCGGTGAAGGCTTCGTCTTCGGGTTGCGGATCGGAGCTGATCCATGTGCTACGCAGGATTTGCTGCGAGTTTGGGGCGAGCAGGACGATGGCCCCCAGTGCGACGATCAAGGCGGTGGCGGTGGCGACGTCGAGCAGGACGAGATCGGCCCCGAAATTCGCTCCGGTCAGGGTGGTGATGCCCCACATGCTCGCCAGCATGGTGGTGGCGACCTCGACCGATGGCGCGCGGAACATGACCAAGCCGCTGACCACGACAGCCATGGTGAGGGTCCAGCCCAGAGGCGCGCCGATTTTCGGCATCTTGAAATGCTTCCAGCCATTGTCGATGGCCAGTGCAAGACCGTGGATCAGGCCGTAGACGACGAAGGTGTACCCGGCCCCGTGCCAGATGCCCGCCATGACGAAGGTGTAGAAGATTGGCAGGGCGGAGGCTTGGAGCCACTTACGCGAGGACGAGTGGCCGTTCTTCATGGCAGAGCGCGTGTTGTTCATGGCCATCGGCGTGAACAGGTACGTCGTGAAGAAGCGGGTCATCGTCATGTGCCAGCGACGCCAGAAATCGGAAATGCTGGTCGCCTTGAAGGGCGAATTGAAGTTGAGCGGCAGTTTCATGCCGAACATGAAGCCCAGACCCACGGCCATGTCGGAATAGCCCGAAAAGTCGAAATAGAGCTGGAGCGAATAGGCGAGCGAACCGATCCATGCTTCCGTCGGTGCAATGGCCGCACCCAGCGCCACGCTGTCGAAGGCGAGGTTGGCGTAGGGGGCGATGCTGTCGGCGAGGATGACCTTCTTGAACAGGCCGATGCCGAACATCGTCAGGCCGACCGAGAGCATGGTGGCATTGAAGGCCGATCCCTTGCGGTCTTCCATCTGGCCGAAGATATCGCGCTGGAGCAGCAGCGGGCCGGCAGTGACGCAGGGGAAGAATGTCGCGAAAAGGGCATATTTGCCCAAGCCCACGCGCTTGACCTGTCCGTTCAGCGCCTCGATCAGGAAACCGATCTGGGTGAAGGTGAAGAACGACACGCCCACGGGCACGATGATGTCGAGATGGGAAATCCCGGTTCCGGCCAGCGAATTGGCGATGTCGATGAAGAAGTTCGTGTACTTGAAATAACCCAGCGCAAACAGGTTGGCGGCGATGGCGGCGATGGCCAATGCACCCGCAGGCTTCTTCTGCTGTCGGCGCAGGCGAATCGCGGTGCCGAGGATGTAATTGAACAGGACCGAGGCGACGAGAATCGCGGCCAGAATGGGGGCGAACATCGCGTAGAAGGCCAGCGAGGCCAGCGCAAGGTAGGCGTAGACGCCGGTCCAACCGAGCAGACGATGCACGAGCAGGAACCCGACATAGCACGCAGGCAGGAACAGCAAGATGAATTGGAAGGACGTGAAAGTCATGCTGGTCTCCGTGAAGCGTCTTAGCGGCGCTTCTGCGCGTCGAGTTCGAGGAACTGATCGATAATCACCTGAAGGCATTCAGGATTTGCATGTTCGCCGTCGATGTACTGTTCAGCACGGCAGCCGAGCGGGTAAGGATCGAACCCGCCGATGATGTCGAGGCCGTATTTGGCGGCGAAATCACGGGTCAGGCCCTCGATCTCCTTCAAACCCTCGCGATAGGGGCTGTTTTGCACCGCATCCCAATAGACCGGATTGAAGGGCGGATGGGCGAGGTAGACCTGAACGCCTTGGGCGACGAGGTATTCGAGCATCTTGTCGACCGCATCGATGGCAGGCGGGTACAGAGGCGGGGGCGAATTGCGCTTCGAGTAAGCGAAGGACAGCGCATCGCCCGTCGCACGGCCCTGCGTGAAGGCCTGGTCATGGAGCGTCGACCACGAGATCGATCCGTCGGGCAACAACGTGTCGAGCGTCGGGTGCTTTTTCAGGTCGGACGGGCCGGGCTGCACCGGCGATTTGAGCCAGCGCATCACATTGGCCTTGAGCAGCGGCAGCGACAACGTCTGTTGCAGGCGCGGTTTGAGCGGAGTGGTGAATTCGTTATGCGCCGGGATATCGAGACGCGCGGCCATGGCGCGGTAATCGTCTAGGATGGGCACCCAGAGCCAATCGGTGCGGTCCTCGACCTTCGTGAACATGTTGTCGCGAATCGAGATGATGAGGCGCTTGGGCAGGCGATCATGCTTCACGAACATCTCGGAAACGCCAAGGATATCTTCGTAGTAATCGCGGTGGACATGGGCGTTGTAGAGGTCGACGCCGCGACCGAGATAGGAATGCGCCTCTTGCCAATGGCTCGCCCCCATGATGGCGACGTAGGGCGTACGGTCCAGATTGGCGATGTGGTTGTGGCGCAGACGGCGCGTCTCGATATTCAGGTCGTAGGTCAGGTAGCTTTTGCCGGAAGCGAGGACTTCTGCCGTCTGTTCGATATGGGGATCATCATGCAGCAGCGGGGCAAGCGTGGTATTGGCCGAGCGCACACCGAGCAAACCGATCAGGAACAGCGCGAATGTCAGGAGGATGTAGCGGCCCGCCGAATCGTTGCGGCCAAGCCCCTGAGCGCCCTTGTCGGTCACCAAATCGGTCGTGGCGTGGTCCCAATCGCGACGCCCGACCTCATTACGAGGCAGCGCACGGCGATCTGCGCCCTTCCGTTCCACATAGTCATTGGAAGTCGTATTCATGAAATGGAAACCTGTATGAGCGTCGTCCCGTATTCTACAAGTTACAGGATCGCGATTTAGATTAAGTAAAAACAGCGCATTTAAACCGTTAACGCGGGGCACGAGGAGCCTATTGAGACTGTTAATTGCGCGCTTTACATTCAATTGGCTGCAATCATGTGCCGGTCGCGGCATTTTCGGATACATCCGAATCGTATTCGATCAATCGAGTACGTTCGACCGGCAATACCACGATTACCTCGGTACCCTTTTCCCCGTCCGAAACGAGGCTGACCGTGGAATCGTGGATCGTGGCCAGCAGGCGAACGAGCGGAAGGCCAAGGCCGACCCCTTCATAGGATCGACCGAGCGTATCATCGGCCTGATAGAAGGGATCGAAGACCCGTTCTTGTTTGTCGAGCGGGATACCGATGCCGTTATCGGCGAAAGCCATGGTCGCCGCGCCGCGCGCATCGAGCTTTATGTCGATATCGACCGTGGCCGGATCGGCGGAGAAGCGCATCGCGTTCTCGAACAGGCTTTCGACGATCATGCGCAGGGCGTACTTGTCGATGAGAAGCGCCTCGATCGACGGGTCCACAGTCACGGTGACGGTCACGTCACGGTCGGGACTCGCGCTACAGATGGGTTTGACGACATCGAGAACGAAATGCCGAAGGTCGAATATCGTCTCGTCATTGAAAACATGCTGACCCGATTCAATTCGGGAGAATGCAATCACGGTATTGATGACATTGAGCAGGGATTTGCCGCTGGCATTGATCTGGTTGGCATATTCATCGATCGTTGGCGACACTTCCTCGCGGACAATCAAATCCGAGAAGCCGATGATCCCGTGCAGCGGCGTGCGCAGCTCGTGGCTGACATTGGCGAAGAACGATGATTTCGCGCGGCTCGCTGCCTCCGCGTCGCTTTTGGCGAGCAGGATGGATTTCTGCATGGCCCGTTGCTGCGTCACGTCGATGGAGACGTAGACGGCCCCACCACGCGGGGTATCGGTGCGGCTGACGGCGTAGATCACGCCGTCTTCGGGATTGCCGATTTCGATCTCGCCGTATTCGGCGGCGTCCAGGCTGTCGGCGATTCGGTCGATCAGGTGGGCGGTCTTGTCGGCGTCCTGCGCTGCGCCCTCCTCGCCCGCCAGCGTATCGAGCATCATGTCGAAGCGGCTGTTACGGGCGGTGCAGAGGCCGTCTTCCTCGATGGCGGCAATGCCCGCACCCGCGTTTTCGAGCGTGGTGGATAGAAGTTCGGTCTTACCCGCCAATGCCTTCATCGCCTCGGCATGAGCGATGGAATAGCGGATGGTCCGCTCCAACGTCCGGGCGTCCAACTCGGATTTGTCGAGGTAGTCAGATGCCCCTGCCTCGGTCGCGGCAACGTCGATATCGTGCTGGCCCACCCCCGTCAGCAAGACGAGCGGGACCAGAACACCGTTATCGCGCGCCATACGAATGAATTCGAGACCCGTGCGCCCCCCGATACGATAGTCGACGAAACAGATATCGAAATCACCCGAAGAAAGGCGCTCGATGCCCGGTTCATAGGCTTCGATCCATTCGAGTGAGACGGACGCTCCCGGAATCTCCTCGATGGTTTCACGAGTGATTTCGTAGTCGTCTTCGTCATCCTCGATAAGAAGGATGGTGAGATCGCGGTTCATGCGTTCATCGACCTCAGGCGGCCCGGTCCGTACATTCGGGCGGTAGTGCGACGATCTCGACCCAATAATGCCCGATGGCTTTGACGACATCGATCAGACCATCGAAGGTGACGGGCTTGGTGATGAAGGAACTGACACCAAGGCCGTAGGTGCGGATGATGTCTTCCTCGGCCTTGGAGGTGGTGAGGATCACGACCGGAATCCGGCACAGGTCGGGGTCTTCCTTGATTTTAGCAAGGGCCGTGCGCCCGCACATGCGGGGCATGTTCAGATCGAGCAGAATGACACCGGGAAAGGCCTGATCCTTCAGGGATTCGTACTTTCCCTCTCGGCGCAGGTATTCGAGCAGTTGCTCGCCATCCTCGACGAAATCGACGGGATTCTGGAGAAGGCTTTCCTCGAAAGCGTCCTCGATCAGCATACGATCATCGGCGTCGTCATCGGCCACGAGAATCGTAATCGGTGCAGTGTTCCGCATGGGAAGTGCCTCCTCAGTCGTTTTCTGACGGTTGTTTCTGTTCAATCGGCAACGTCACGATGAACGTTGCCCCCTGCCCCTCGACACCATCGGCATCGATGAGGCCATTGTGGCGCTCGACGATCTTGCGCACGGTGGCGAGGCCGATGCCCGTACCCTCGTATTCGTTGCGCCCGTGCAGACGCTGGAAGATCGTGAAGATCTGGTGTTTATATTTGTTGTCGAAGCCGATCCCGTTATCGGCGATGCGCAGGATGCAGGTATCCGGCTGATCGTCGAAATGTGGGTTCTGCACGATCTCTGCGCTGACGGTCACGACCGGCGCAACGCCTTCGCGCTGGAATTTCAGGGCATTACCGACCAGATTTTGAAGAAGCTGGCGCATTTGTGTGCGGTCGGCGTCGATGACGGGCAGATTTTCGTAGCTAACCTTCGCGTCGGTTTCCTCGATGCGAATCTGAAGGTCACCGATGACGCCGTCGAGGCATTCGCCGAGGTCGATCTTCGAGAAGGGCTTGGCGTTGGTGGTGACCCGCGAATAGCCGAGCAGGTCGTTGATGAGCAGGCGCATACGGCTGGTGGCGTTCTGCATCCGCTCGACGTATTTTTTGCCGCCTTCGGGCAGGTCATCGGCGTATTTATTGGCAAGACGGTCCCCGAAAGTCTCGATCTTGCGCAGCGGTTCCTGAAGATCGTGGGAGGCGACGTAGGCGAAGTCCTGCAATTCGCGGTTCGATACTTCGAGTTGGCGGGTGTAGCGGGTCAGGCGCTCCTGCGACCGTTCGAGTTCGGTCACGTCCTGATAGGTCGCGATGGAACCGCCCGTGGCGACCGGCTGGTGCATCACGGCAATGATGCGGCCATCGGCGAGGTGCTGATTGAGCGTGGCTTGCTTTTTCAGGCGGGCATGATCGGGACGGGCCTCGCGGGCGCGGGCAGCGTCGGCGGCGGTATAGTTGCCGATGCTGATGGAGTATTCCATGATCTCATTCAGCGGGATGCCGGGTTTTACCACATCGGGCGAGAAGCCGTACATCTCCAGATATCGCTTATTACAGACGACGAGGGTTTGGTCGGGGGCGAACATGCACAAGCCCTGAACCATATTGTCGAGCGCCGCCTCGAAATGGATATTGCGGCTGCGTAATTCATTGGAAACACGCAAGATTTCCAACTCGCGGCGTTTCAGCTCGGTGATATCGGTGCGGATGCCGACGATACCGCCATCGGCGGTGCGCCGCTCATGAACCCGCAGCCAGCGACCGTCGGTCAATTGCAGTTCATGCGCTTCGCCAGGATTTTGGTGTTCGTGCAGCCGCCATTTGAAAAACTCAGCGGCACTCTCTTCGTCGAATTCGAAGCCTTCGCGCTCGATATTAACCTCAAGCATATCGGCGTATTTACGGCCCGGCGCGATGATATCGGCGATATTCGGGTTCATATCGACATAGCGACGGTTATACGCGACGAGCCGATCTTCGGAATCGAAGAGAGCGAAACCATCCGCCATCGATTCGAGAGCGTGGGACATGCGGGTACGCGCCGCATTGGCCATCATCTCCATCCGATCACTATCGGACGCGGTAACGCTCTGTGCGACGACGGGACGAACGGATTCGACGATCTGGCCATCGGAAAGCAGACGACGATGCACATAGAGCTCCGTGCCCGTCGGAGCGGCGAAGCGGAACGAGAAGCCCCCGACGGCAGCCAACCGTTCGAGACCGCGACGGATCATGTCTTCGCAAGCCGACATGTCGTTGGAGGTTCGGGAGATGCTGATACGCGCGAGGTCTTCGAGCGTAACACCCGTGCGGGTATCCGACAGCGAATAACCGCATAATTCACGGTAGCGGGCATTACAATAGACCAGACGGCGCTCGGCGTCGAACATGGCCAACCCGGAATCCGTTCCCTCCAACAACCCCTGCACCACCGATTGCGGCAGATCGGAGGATACCTGCATCGTCGCGTCAGTGTCGCGCACATTGGTTGAGTAGCTCATCACGGATCCTCCGGTGCATGTGCCCGCTTTGACTACGAGCACGGAGGAGGCATACCGCCCATCATGATAAAAAACGGTGAAACTAAGCCAACTTTTTCCATCGAACTGACTTATACCAGCGGCCCCAAATGCTGTCCGTTCTGAAAGTTGTTCCTGCCCCGGTCGCTGCGCGCCGCGCCTGATCCGGGGTCGCTCGCCGCAACGCGCTTTGTCCATACAGACCCCGACGCGGGGGCCGGGGCAGGGGCTTGTTGCAAAAAGGGTCAGTATCAAGAGCGGTTGGCATCACTCCGGCGGCCAGAGGTCGGCCAGATCGAAGGTGATGGCGGCGAAGGGGGCGGCGGCGACCTGCGCCGCGTCCTCGAACCGTGCCCGCTCGACCCAGGCGCCATCGACGTTTTCAAGACATTCGAGGGTGCGATAGGCCGGGTCGATGATCCAAAGATGGGGGATACCCTCTTCGGCATAGACCGGCGCCTTTACGTTGCGGTCATAGAGGCGTGTCGAGGGGGAAATGACCTCGCACACCCAATCGGGGGCGATGTCGAAGTATCTTTCCGGGAAGTCCGGCACCCGCTCTTTGCGCCACCCGGCGACATCGAGAACCATCGTCCGCCAATCCGCGTCCGAGAAGCTGACCTGCGTTTCGGAACGAATCCACCAGCCTCCGGGACCACCGCGACCGCGCATGAAAGGGGGGCGCAACGTCTCGATCAACCCGTCGATTACGTTGCCATGCGGCTCAAGTGGTTGGGCGTGCATGTATAGCTCGCCATCGACAATCTCTGCCTTCACATCTGGCGAGAGCTTTTCGAGGTCGCTGTATCTGGTGCGGTATGTGCGGGCCCGTTGGGTCATCGCACCATCATGCCACGGCTTTACCCCCCGCGCAAACGGGGGAGGAGGTAGATTTCGGCGTCCGGTGGGATGGGTTGGCCGGGGGAGTTTTGGTAGACGACGCCGTCGATGCTGACGGCGATGCCGGTTTTCAGGAACGGTTCGACCCCCGGATGGGCGGCGA
>CALJIU010000338.1 GCA_937974055.1 uncultured Neomegalonema sp.
GCGACGGGCTATGCGCCGTTCAGGATCGATGCGAAGGCCAGCGGGTTGTCGCTGGGCGACCCGGCGCTGGACGAGGCGCTGAAAGGCGGCGTGACCATCGACGCGGCGGGCGGCTTCGACCAATCCGCAAAGAAAATACGGCTCGACAAGGGACGGTTCAGGACCGATGCAGCGACGGCGGATGTGACCGGGACGGTCGATCTGGGCGGCAAGCGGCTGAACGTCACGTTCGATGTCGATGCCAGCGATCTGGGCGTGCTCGGCAAGGTGGCCGGAGTGGATGCGAGCGGGGCGCTGAAAGCGAAAGGCACGGCCAAGGGACCGTTTGCGATCCCGCAGGTCAATGCGACCATCAACGGGCGCAAGCTGCGGTATGAAGCCTATAGCGTGGCCGCCCTCGACGGGACGGTCGCGATGGATGCGGCCAAGGGGGGCGTCTCGCCCTTCGATATAGACCTCAAAGCAAACGGCATTCGGACGGGCGATGCGGCCTTGGACGACGTGATCGGCGGCGAAATGCGCGTGGATGCGGCGGGCGGCTTCGATCCGAGCGCGCAAAAGCTACGGCTGGATGCAGCGACGCTGACCTCGGATTTCGCGACCGCCGATGTAAGCGGGCGGGTCGATCTGAAGGCCAAAACGCTGGACCTGACCTACGATGTGGATGCGAAGCGGCTGGCGCCGCTATCGGCAGTGCTCGGCACGGATATCGCCGGGGCGGTGGCGTTGCAGGGCACGGCGAAGGGGCCGTTCTCACTGCCCGCGATCAATGCGGGCCTGACGGGGCGGAACATCGCCTATGACACCTACGGCATCGCCCGGTTGGACGGGCGGATCGACACGAGCACGGCGCGCGGAAGCGCCCTGCCCTTCGATATCGACCTGACAGCGGCGGGCATCACGACGGGCGATCCGGTGCTGGATGAGGCGCTGGGCGACGCGGTGCGGGTCGATGCGCGCGGGCGGTTCGACCGGGCGGCGAATGTGCTGCGGCTGGACGAAGCCGCGCTGAACTCGGATTTTGCCGCAGCGACGGCGAGCGGGACGGTAAATCTGGGCGCAAAGACGCTGGATATCGCATTCGATCTGGACGCACAGCGGTTGGCCGCCTTCGGGCCGATGGCCAATGCCGATTTGGGCGGCTCGCTGGCGGTGAGCGGCACGGCCAAGGGCGCGTTCGTGATCCCAATGGTGGATGCGACCGTGAATGGCGAGGCGATCCGCTTCAACCAGTACAGCATCGCACGCCTGAACGGATCGATCGATGTAGGCCGCGCAGAGGATGGCGCGCTGCCCTTCGACGTGGCGATGACCGCCGCCGGAATTACGACCGGCGATGCGGCGCTCGATCAGACCATCGGGCGGGCGGTCACTTTGGATGCGACCGGCACATTTGCGCCCGACGCGCAGGTGATCGTGCTGCGCGATGCGCGATTCAACGCCGATTTCGCCAAGGCGAATGCAAGCGGGCGTGTCGATCTGAAATCGCAGACACTCAATATCGGCTTCGATCTGGATGCCGACGACCTGTCGCCCTTCTCCGCAATAGCGGGGGATACGGTGGCGGGATCGGTGTCGATGGCCGGTATGGTGCGCGGGCCGTTCAACATTCCGGCGGTGGAGGCGACTATCGCCGCGCAGGGGCTGGCCTATGGGGCATACGGCGCAGGGCAATTGGATGGGGCGTTGTCGCTGGGCCGCTCGGAAGATGGGTTTGCGCCGTTCAACGTCGACATGACGGGCAGCGGGCTGTCGCTGGGCGATCCGGCGCTGGACGCGGCCTTTGGTCGGCAGGTGGATATCGACGCGGCGGGGGCGGTGGATATCGCCGCGCAGCGGGTGCGGATCGACCGGGCGAAGCTGGCCACGGATGCGGCGACGGCGGCACTGAATGGCGCTGTCGATCTGGGGGCGAAGACGGTCGATCTGGCCTTTGATGTGGAGGCCGCGAGCCTCGCGCCGTTCGGGCCGCTGGCGGCGGCGGACCTTGCCGGGTCGCTGGCGTTGCAAGGGCGCGCGACGGGACCATTCGTGATCCCGCGCGTAAATGCGAGCCTCGCAGGGGCAAGCATCCGGTACAATCAGTATACGGTCGCGCGGATCGACGGAACGGTCGATATGGATCGCGCGCAAGGCAGCGTGTTGCCATTTACGGTTGGACTGACGGCGGCAGGGATTGGCACGGGTGATCCGGCGCTGGACGACCTGATCGGCGCAGAAGTGCGGCTGGCGGCCAATGGCGGGTTCGACCAATCGGCCAAGCTGTTGCGGCTGGACGACGCGCGCGTGACCTCGGCGCTGGCACAGGTAAGTGCGAGCGGGACCGTCGATCTGGCTGCACAAGCACTGGACCTGACCTTTGGCGTGGATGCGGGCGAGATCGCGCCGCTATCGGGGCTGATCGGAGCCGACTTGGCCGGGTCGCTGGCCTTGGGTGGCAGCGTATCGGGGCCGTTCACGGCACCCTCCATCGCGACATCACTTGAAGGGCGGTCGCTGCGGTATCAGCAATACACGGTCGCGTCACTCAGCGGTATGGCGTCGTTTTCACAGGTGGCGGGGGGGTATGGCCCGTTCGATATCGACCTGGCGGCGGCGGGAATCGGTACGGGTGATCCGTCGCTGGATTTCGCGCTGGAAGACGGCGTGCGGCTGGATGCGGCGGGTGGCTTCGATGCGACGAACCAACGACTGCGGCTCGACCGGCTGACGGCGCAGGCGCGGTTTGCGAGCGTCAGTGCCAGCGGGTTGGTGGATATCGGCGCGAAATCGCTGGATGTGAATTTCGCACTCGATGCATCGGACCTGTCGCCGCTATCGGCGGTGGTCGGCAAGCCAATGGGCGGCTCGTTGAAGGCATCCGGCACGGCGCGCGGGGCGTTTGCCGCGCCGGTCGTGAATATGAATGCGCAGGGCGGCGGCTTGTATTTTGACCAATACAGCCTTGGTGGGCTGTCGCTGGACCTGTCGATGCCGGGCGATGTGCCGGGCTACCTGCCCTTCCTGTTGACGGGTACGGCCAGTCAGCCACGCCTGAACAATCCGCAGTTGGAATACCTGATCGGCGAGACGATCACGGTGCGGGCGGAGGGTGTGTTCGATCCGACGCGGCAGCTGCTGCGCCTGACCGATACGCAGGTGAATACGGCGAATGCGGGCGTCGGGGCGTTTGGCGATATCGATTTGGCGAACGGGTTGCTGGCGGTCGATTACTTCGTCGATGTGCGCGATTTGGGCATCGCGCAGCCGCTGGCGGGCAAGACGCTGGCCGGGGCATTGCGGGCGCGCGGGCGCGTTTCTGGCGCGCTGTCGGACCCGTCGACCGCCGGTTCGCTGACGGGGCAGAACATCGTCTATGACACGTACCGCGTGACGAGCGTGGCGGTGCAATACGATCTGCAACGGCTGGTCAGTGGACCCGCCGGGGCCGTATCGCTGGACGGGCAGACGGAATTCGGGCCGCTAACGGCCAGCGCACGGTTCGACCTGACGGGCGGGGCGTTGCAGATACAGCAGCTATCGGTCAGCGGTTTGGGCCTGGGGATCGATGGCAGCTTCCGCAGCGGGCCGAACGGAACGCTAGACGGGTCGGCAACACTGACGGCCACGGACCTTGGGCAGCTCGGCGCGTTCTTGGGTCAGCAGATTGCGGGACAGGTCGATGGATCGGTGACGCTGAACGGCGATCAAGGGCGGCAGAACGCGGTCTTCGATGTGCGCGGCAGCGGGTTCCGCTATGGCCCAGTGGATAATCCAACGGTGCAATTTGCGACCTTTGCCACACGGGGGCAGGTGTCGGATGCCTTTGGCGGTGATCCGTATATCGACGCGACCTTTGGCGGCATGACGGGCAAGATTGTCGGTTTCCCAGTGCGGCAAATCGATGCCAGCGCGC
>CALJIU010000339.1 GCA_937974055.1 uncultured Neomegalonema sp.
GACCGACCGCTTTCGGCCCAGCGGGCAATATGTGGACGAGGTGACGGAGGGCGGCGCATTGCCGATCACCCTGCCACCCCTGACGCCAACCGAATGAGCGGGGCAGCGCATACCATCGCCGCCCTTGGCCTCTTGGATGAAGGCCGGGTGCTCGGCCCTGCGCCCGCCGCCGATGCGCTGGTGACCGGCATCACGTCGGATAGCCGCGCGGTGACGGAAGGCACGATCTTCGTCGCCATCAAGGGAGCGAAACTGGATGGGGCGGAGTTCATCCAATACGCCGTGCGCCAACGCGCCCTCGCCATCGTCACCACTCTGGAGGGGGCCGTCACGGCGCTGGAAACCATTGGGGATGTCCCCGATATCCCGATGATCCTCGTCGCGGACCCCCGTGCCACCCTCTCGCGCCTTGCTGCGCGTTTCCATCCCCGTCAGCCTGCTACGGTCGCGGCGGTCACTGGCACCAGCGGCAAGACTTCGGTCGCCGAATTCCTGCGCCAGATTTGGGATCGGCTGGGCATCGAGGGGGCGTCACTCGGTACGATGGGCGTTGCATCATCGGTGATCGATCTGCCCGGCGGCTTGACCACTCCCGACCCGGTCGGCCTGCATGACACGCTCGAAAAGCTGGCCGATGCGGGGGTGGCCGCGCTGGCGATGGAGGCGTCGTCGCATGGGTTGGACCAATACCGCCTCGACGGTGTGCGTGTGCAGGCGGCGGCAATCACCAATATCGCCCGCGACCATATGGATTACCACCCGACCACCGCCCATTACACGGGCGCAAAGCTGCGCCTGTTCACGGATTTGCTGGTGGAGGGCGGCACGGTCGTCGCCAATGCCGATGACGTCGTTTTCCCGATGGTCGCGGCCATCGCCAAGTCGCGTGGCCTGAGGATTATCCCGGTTGGCGAGGCAGGGCAGGGCGGGTTTGCCATCCTCCGCACCACCTATACCGATGCAGGACAGCGGGTGGAGGTCGGTTGGAGCGGCCAGACCCATACCTTCGATCTGCCCCTGATCGGCAGTTTTCAGGCGCGTAACGTCCTGACGGCGGCGGCCCTTGCCATCGGGTGCGGAGCCGATGAGGCGGCGGTCCTTGCCACCCTGCCCACGCTCGAAGGGGTGCGCGGGCGCATGGAACTCGTCGCCCGCCGGGCCAGTAATGCGCCCGTCTTCGTCGATTACGCCCATAAGCCCGATGCCCTCGTAGCGGCGCTCGCGGGTTTGCGCCCCCATGTACAGGGCCGTCTGCATGTCGTCTTCGGTGCGGGGGGCGACCGCGATACCGGCAAGCGTCCGCTGATGGGCGCAGCGGCGGCGGAGGCAGCGGATGTTGTGATCGTCACCGACGATAACCCTCGATCCGAAGACCCGGCGACAATCCGCGCGGCCATCCTTGCCGCTTGTCCCGATGCGGTGGAGGTGCCGGACCGTGCCGAAGCCATCCTGCGCGGTATTGACGGGCTGGAGGAGGGTGACGCCTTGTTGATCGCGGGCAAGGGCCATGAAACAGGGCAGGTCGTGGCGGGCGATGTGATCCCCTTCGACGATTCCGAACACGCCCGTATCGCCGTTGCCGCCCTGGATGGTGATGAAGACGATATCGCCCGTCTATTGGGGGAATCATGAGCGCGCTTTGGACCCGTGATACGCTAATCGCCGCGACAGGGGGGCAGGTATCGGGCAGTTGGAACGCGATAACCGGCGTTTCCATCGACACCCGGACGATCCGCCCCGGCGATTTGTTCGTCGCGCTGACCGATATCCGCGACGGCCATGACTTCGTCGGTCAGGCGCTGGATGCTGGTGCCGGTGCCGCCCTCGTCTCGCGCAGGCCCAATGGCATCGCTGCGGACGCCAACCTGCTGACCGTCGATGACCCTCTCTTTGCCCTCGAAAGCCTCGGCAGCGCCGCCCGCGCCCGTGCCACGAATGCCAAGATCATCGCCGTCACCGGATCGGCGGGCAAGACCAGCGTGAAAGATGCCCTGAGCGCAATCCTATCTCCACAGGCCGCGACCCACGCTTCGGACCGTTCCTACAACAACCATTGGGGCGTGCCGCTGACATTGGCACGAATGCCCGAAGATACGGCCTACGGCGTCTTTGAGATCGGCATGAACCATTCGGGCGAAATCTCGCCACTCACCCGCATGGTCCGCCCCCATATCGCCATCGTCACCAATGTCCTGCCCGCCCATCTGGGCAATTTTTCGTCGGTGGCGGAGATCGCCGCCGCGAAATCCGAGATCCTCGAAGGTGTGCTTCCGGGCGGATATGCGGTGCTGAACCGCGATAACCCATGGTTCGATCTGCTCGCCACACGGGCGGCGGCATTGGGCCTCGATGTCGTTTCCTTCGGTGAGCATGAGGCGGCGTCCGTGCGGATGCTGCGTCTCTCACAACAGGCCGAATCCGCCAGCGTCGAGGCCGATATCCTCGGCGAGCGCGTGTTGTTCAAGCTCAACACCGCCGGTCGGCATCAGGCGATCAATGCGCTCGCAGTGCTGGCGGCTGTCAAGCTGTCCGGGGCCGACCTTGCCAAGTCCGCCCTTGCGCTGGGCCGCTGGAAGCCGGGCGATGGGCGTGGTGCGCGGCGGCGTATCCGCCTCGACCCCATAGACCCGAAAAGCGCGTTTTTGCTGATCGACGAAAGCTACAACGCCAACCCGGCCTCGGTCGTTGCTGCGTTAGAGACGCTGACACTGGCAGAGCCGACCGACACGCCGCAGGGGCGCAAGGGCAGGCGCATCGCCATCCTCGGCGACATGCTCGAACTCGGCGATGATGCCGACCGTCTGCACGCTGAAATCGCCGATTGTTCGTATATGCAGCATGTCGATCTGGTTTTTGCCTGTGGACCCCATTCCAAAACATTGTATGAGGCCTTGCCAAAGTCGAAACGGGGCGATTGGGCCGCTGACTCCCAGACCCTCGCCCCACTGGTGAAGGCCGATATCAGGTCTGGCGACGCGGTGATGGTCAAAGGCTCGCTCGGCAGCCGTATGGCCACCATCGTCACCGCCCTCGATACGCTCGGCACCGCCCGCCGCAAGAATAATTAGACCCCCGGAAAGACCGTTCATGCTCTATCACTTCCTGACCCCCTTCTCGGATGTTTTCGGCGGGTTCAATCTGTTCAAATACATCAGCTTTCGCACCGGCGGCGCATTGCTGACCTCGCTTTTGCTGTTCATCGTGTTCGGGCGGGGCATCATCGACTGGATGCGCATGAAGCAGGGCAAGGGTCAGCCGATCCGGTCGGATGGCCCCGCCAGCCATCTGGAGAAGGCGGGTACGCCCACGATGGGCGGCGCGCTGATCCTCGGTGCGTTGACGATCTCGACCCTGCTATGGGCGCGTTTGGATACCGGGTTCGTGCTGGTCGTACTGTTCACGACGCTCGGTTTCGGTGCCATCGGCTTTTGGGATGATTTCCTGAAGGTCAGTAAGACCAACACCAAGGGCGCACCGGGGCGGGCGCGGCTCGCCATCGGTTTCGCCGTCTCGCTGATCGCCGCCTTCGCGATTAGCTGGCTGACCCCCGATCCGCTGTCGATGCAACTCGCCCTGCCGTTTACGAGGGAGGTGATGGTCGATCTGGGCCTGTTCTTCTTCCCCTTCGCGCTGATCGTCATCGTGGGGGCGGCGAATTCGGTAAACCTGACCGACGGCCTCGACGGGCTAGCCATCGTGCCGGTGATGATCGCGGCAGGGTCGTTTGCCATCATCGCTTACTGCACGGGCAACATCAACGTGGCCGAATACCTGCGCCTGCATTACGTGCCGGGCACGGGGGAGATTGCGGTATTCGTGGGGGCATTGATCGGAGCGGGGCTTGGCTTCCTGTGGTTCAATGCGCCGCCCGCGATGGTCTTCATGGGCGATACCGGCAGCCTCGCGCTGGGCGGGGCGTTGGGGTCCATCGCGGTGGCGACCAAGCACGAAATTGTGCTGGCCATTATCGGCGGGTTATTCGTCGTCGAGACGTTGAGTGTGATGATTCAGGTGGCCAGCTTCAAGATGACCGGCAAGCGCGTGTTCCGCATGGCCCCGATCCACCACCATTTCGAGCAAAAAGGCTGGCAGGAGCCGACCATCGTGATCCGCTTCTGGATCGTCGCCTTCATCCTTGCCCTCATTGGCCTCTCAACGCTGAAGCTGCGATAGGTATGGGATGGTTTCACATACCGAGGCTGGCGCGGGCGATTGCGTTTAAGCGGGCGTGCCAATCATTGGGGTCCAGCGATTTCAAGGCGTCGATTAGGTCCGCATCAAGCGCGACGGTCACATCGCGCTTCGACTGCTTGCGCAGCATTGCCGCGCGCTCCGGCGGGGTTGGGCGCTCGACGATCCGCTTTCCTGTAAAGGAAACGAGGTCGGGGTCTTCGGCGATTTGTCGCTTGATTTCGGCGTCTTCTTCGTCGGTGTTGTCACGAATAGGAACGGGATATTGCTTACGCATTCTGAAACTCCTTCTTCCAGCGCCTTTTTTCATGGCTATCGGCGATGCGCATCGAGATGATGCGGGTAACGTCGCCTCGCATGGTGATCACCAGCACGTATACCTGACTTCCCGCAGGGCCGATCCAAACTTCTCTCTCTTCGCCGTCGCGATAATCGAATTCAGGACCAGATGCATAATCCCACTCGAAGTCTCCGATGACCTCGAACCCAAATCCCCTGCGCTCGATATTCGCGGTATTCTTGCGCTCGTCCCATTCGTAGTTCATCACTGGATATCTCGTTCGTTCTTCTCTTCGGTACTCTTTATTCCAACGTTCGGCAATAGGTGCTAATGTGATCGTCATTCGTGCATATGCTGGCCAGCGGGTTGGTGTGCTGGGTATGGGGCGATCCGGTCTGGCGGCGGCGGCGGCGTTGCAGGCGGGGGGCGCTACGCCCGTTTGCTGGGATGATGGTGAGGCGGGGCGCGCGTCGGCCTCCGATGCTGGTTTCGAGGTCGAAGACCTGACCCGTGAGCGCATCTGGAACGATCTCGCCGCCCTGATCGTCTCCCCCGGCATCCCGCATCTCTACCCGGCACCGCATAAGGCGGTCGCGCGGGCGATGGGGGTGGGTGTGCCGGTCGATAACGATATCGGCTTGTTCTTCCGCGAAATCGTAGAATGGGAGCCGGGGTTGGACGATGATGGCGATGGTGACCCGTTGGTCATTTGCGTCACCGGCTCGAACGGGAAATCCACCACCAGCGCGCTGATCCATCACATCATGCGTGAAAGTGGCCGCAGCGCGCAACTCGGCGGGAATATCGGCGTTGGCGTGCTGGCGCTGGAATACCCTGCATCGCGCGAGATGATCGTGCTGGAATTATCGTCCTATCAGACCGACCTCGCCCGGCGACTGGCCCCGGATATCGCGGTCTTTCTCAACCTCTCCGACGATCACCTCGACCGCCATGCGGGCCGGGGCGGGTATTTCGCGGCCAAGCAACGCCTGTTCGATATCGGCGCGCCCGACCATGCGGTTATCGGTGTGGATGAGGCAGAAGGCCGGTACCTGCATGACCGCATCGTTGAGAGCACCGACAAGATGATCCGCATCAGTACCGCCAATATCCCTGGCGAGGGTTGGTCGGTGTCGATGAAGAAGGCGTTCCTGACGGAGCGGCAGGGCGGCAAGCAGATCGCCGCCATCGACCTGCGCGAAGCGCCCGCCCTGCGCGGGGCGCATAACGGCCAGAACGCCTGCGCCGCTTATGCCGCCTGCCGTCTGGCGGGGTTGGGGCCGAAGCAGATCGAGGCGGGGATGCGCAGTTTCGCCGGGTTGCCGCATCGCCTTGAACGCATCGCGCAGATTGGCGGCGTCACCTATGTCAACGATTCCAAGGCGACCAATGCGGATGCCGCTGAAAAGGCCCTGCTTGCCTATGATGATATCCGTTGGATCGTCGGCGGCGAAGCGAAGGCGGGCGGCATCGAACCATTGCTTCCCCTGCTCGACCGGGTGAAAAAGACATACCTGATCGGCGCGGCGCAGGATGCCTTTGCCGGCACCCTTGGCGACGCGCCCCACGCGAAATGCGAGACGTTGGTGGCGGCGGTCGCGCTGGCGGCGTCCGAGGCGCAAGAGGGTGAGACGATCCTTCTCGCCCCCGCCTGCGCCAGCTTCGACCAGTTCGACAGCTTCGAGGCGCGCGGCGATGCCTTTCGCGAGTTGGTGGAGAATCTGGAGCGGAACGCATGACCCTGATCCTCGAACATCCCCCCGAAATTTCGCGCTCGGCCATCGGGCGGTGGTGGCGGGCGCTGGATAAATGGTTGCTGGCGGCGGTCGCGTTCCTGTTCTGCACGGGGCTAGTGCTGGCTTTTTCGACCAGCCCGATTCTCGCCATCCCCCGCGATCAGGACGCCTTCTACTTCGCGGAGCGTCAGCTTATCTTCGCCATTCCAGCGATGCTGTTATTCCTCGCCTTCTCGATGTCGACCCCGCGCGAAATTCGGCGCGCGGGGGTGCTGCTCTTTGCCTTTGTCATCGCGTTGCTGGTGATCGTGCTGTTGATTGGCGAGGAGCGTAACGGCTCGAAACGCTGGATTTCGCTGGTCTTCTTCTCCGTGCAGCCCTCTGAACTTGCCAAGCCCGCCCTGATCGCCATGTCTGCATGGATGTTTTCGCTCAAGCCCGGCACGGGTGCTCCGCCGGGGGGGCTGATCGCGGCGGCTTGCCTTGCCCTCGTCGCCCTGCTGGTCGGAATGCAGCCCGATTACAGCCAGACGGCGTTGATCTGTGTTGTGTGGGGGGTGATGTTCTTCATGACCGGCGCGTCTATCGTTTGGGCCGTTTCAGCCGGGTTGATCGCGATGGCGGGCATTGGCATCGCCTTTGCCGTCTCGCCCTATGTCGCCGACCGTATCAAGCTGTTGTTCGATGCGGATGCCACGGGGGGTGGGGGGCAAATTCGGCGGATGCTGGATGCGATACAGAACGGTGGATTCTGGGGGGTTGGCCCCGGTGAGGGAACGGCGAAGTTCCGCGTGCCGGATGCCCATTCCGATTTCGTCATCGCCGTGGTGGCCGAGGAATATGGCCTGTTGCTGACACTGGTGATCATCGCAGCCTTCGCTCTCATCAGCATCCGCAGCTTTCTGATCGCGATGCGGCTGAAAAGCCTGTTCGCGCGCTATGCGGTTTGCGGGTTGGCGGCATTGATCGGATTCCAGTCTTTCATCCATATCGGCGTCGCCGCCCGTTTGCTGCCCCCCACGGGCATGACCCTGCCGCTTATCAGCTATGGTGGGTCGTCGTTGCTGGCGATGGGGATCGCCTGTGGGATGCTGCTTGGTCTGACCCGCGCCGATGTGGAGCGTCGACCATGACGGCGCGCTATGCCGTGCTGGCGGCGGGGGGGACCGGGGGGCATATGTTCCCGGCGCAGGCGTTGGCCGAAGAATTACTGCGGCGGGGGTGGCGCGTGGCGCTGGCCTCGGACGGGCGGGGGATGCGCTATGCGGGCGGTTTCCCGGCGGAAGTCGAGCGCCGCGAGCTACATGCGGCCACCACGAGCCGGGGCGGTATCACGGCAAAGCTGGCCGCGCCGGTGACCCTGCTGCGCGGGGCTTGGCAAGCCCGGCAATGGATGCGCACCGACCGCCCCGATGCGGTGATCGGTTTTGGTGGATACCCGGCGGCCCCGGCGATGGCGGCGGCTATTGCGCTGGGCATTCCGCGCATTATCCATGAGCAAAACGGCGTGCTGGGTCGGGCCAATCGCTTGTTCGTGCGCCGTGCGCAGATTCTTGCCTGCGGTATCGGTGTTCCGGCCAATGCGCCGGACGGTGTGCGGACCGTCGAGGTGGGCAACCCGGTGCGCGATGCGGCGCGGGGGGCGATGGGGCGGGCCTATGCGGCCCCCGGTGACGGCCCTGTGCGCCTGTTGGTCTTTGGCGGGTCACAGGGGGCGAGCGTCCTTTCGGATATGCTGCCGCCTGCGCTGTCCTTCTTGCCCGATACCCTGCGCGCCCGGATTGCGGTGACGCAGCAGGCGCGCGAACCGGAAATCGTGATGCTGCGCGACAATTACGATGCCGCCGACATCGAGGCGGTCGAGGCGGCCCCCTTCTTCGATGACATGCCGCAGCGGATCGCCGCTTCGCATCTCGTCATCGCCCGCGCCGGGGCCAGCACATGCGCTGAACTGGCGGTGATCGGTCGGCCCTCGCTGCTGATCCCGCTACCGACCGCCACCAGCGACCACCAAACGGCTAATGCGCGCTGGCTCGAAGCAGCGGGCGCTTCCATCACTGTGCCGCAGGCTGGGCTAACGCCGGAGAAGCTGGGCGGCATCATCGGTGATGTGTTGGCGGATCATGCGCGCCTTGGCCGTATGGCGACGGCGGCGGGGGAAGCCGGGCGTCCCGATGCCGCGAAAACCCTCGCCGATCTCGTCGTGGAAGTGTCAGGATAAAAGCACGCCGAGCATCGCGTTCAGCAGGATGCGCCCGTGTGGCGTTGCGATGATCCGGTCGCCCTCGCGCCGCAGAAAGCCGTCGTTTTCCAGCCCCCCGATGCGGGCCTCGTCTAGCGGTTCGCCAGACAGTGCCGCGTAGCGGATCAGGTCGGTCCCTTCGGCGAGGCGCAGGGACATCATCAGGTACTCGCTCGCCTGCTCGTCTCCGGTCAGCAAGGTCTGCGCGGCCTGTCCGGTCCCGTCCTGCGCCGCCGCCTCCAGCCATGCTTCGGGGGCGAGGATCGTTTCGGTCCCCACACGCCCGCCATCAAGCGTCAACCGCCCATGCGCCCCCGGCCCGACCCCGACGTAATCGCCGTAGCGCCAGTAGATCAGGTTATGGCGGCTTTCCGCCCCGGCCCGCGCGTGGTTCGACACCTCGTAGGCGGGCATTCCGGCGGTATCGCAGACTTCTTGCGTCACATCATACATGGCCGCCGCGCTGTCATCGGCGGGTACTTTCAGTTTGCCGAGCCGGTACAGGTCGGCAAAGCGGGTGCCTTGTTCGATGGTCAATTGGTAGAGCGACAGGTGATCGACGGCCATGCTGAGGGCGTCGGTCAGTTCCGCGCGCCACATGTCGGGCGTTTGGCCCATGCGCGCGTAGATCAGGTCAAAGCTGACCCGGTCAAACACGCTGCGTGCCACATCGAATGCGGCGCGTGCTTCGGCGACGGAATGCATCCGCCCCAGTGCCTTGAGGTCGGGATCGTTCAGCGCCTGCACGCCCATCGACACCCGATTGACCCCCGCCGCCGCATAGCCCCGGAAGCGCCCGGCCTCCACGGAAGTCGGGTTCGCCTCCAACGTGATTTCGGCGTCGGGTGCCAGCCCCCAGACCCGCCGGATCGTCTCGATCACCGCCGCCACGGTTTCGGGTGGCATCAGCGAGGGGGTGCCGCCGCCGAAGAAGACGGTATCGACCGTCCGCCCCGCCGTTCGCGCGCCCTCGACCTCCAGCGCCCGGACGAGCGAGGCCCGCCATTGCTGCTGATCTATCTCGCGACGGACATGCGAGTTGAAATCGCAATACGGGCATTTCGCGGCGCAGAAGGGCCAATGGACGTAAACGCCAAAGCCCGCGCGTTGCCAATCGGGCTTTGTCACGCGCCCAAGCATCCCGCTTCTAGTTGACGGAAGGCATCCCCCCGGTGGCTGGTTGCGGCCTTTTCCAATGGGTCGATCTCGCCATAGGTCTGCGCCATGCCATTGGGCAGGAAGATCGGGTCGTAGCCGAAACCCCGCATCCCGCGTGCGGGAAAGGTCAGCGTGCCGCGCACGATCCCCTCGAAATCCTCGCAATGGCCATCGGGCCAGGCCAGCGTGAGGGCGCAGACGAAATGCGCCCCCGCGCCCTCTTCATATCCGCGCCATTCGAGTTCGGTACGTACCCGTTCGATGGCGACGGCGAAGTCCTTCTGCGCCCCCGCCCAGCGCGCCGAAAAGATGCCCGGTGCGCCGTGCAGCGCATCGACGGCAATGCCGGAATCATCCGCCAGCGCAGGTTTGCCCGATGCTCGTGCCGATGCCAGCGCCTTGATCCGCGCGTTCTCGATAAAGGTCGTCCCGTCCTCCAGCGGCTCAGGCAGGCCCAACGCCCCGGCGGAGAGCGCCGAGAAACCGTGGGGCGCAACCAGCGCCTCAATCTCCCGCAATTTGCCGGGATTGTGGGTGGCGATAACCAGTTCCGATTCGCGGGCAGGGTCAAGCTTGCGGCGCGTCATCGCGTCGATGATCCGCGCGTCAGGTGCCGACACCGATCGCCGCCTTCTGCTTTTCGATCAATTCGCCGATCCCTTTTTCAGCTAGACGCATCAACTCATCGAATTGGGCGCGGTCGAAGACGTCGCCCTCGGCGCTGGCCTGCACTTCGATAAGGCCACCGGCCCCGGTCATCACGAAGTTGCCATCGGCACCGGCCACTGAATCTTCGGCATAGTCGAGGTCGAGCACGGGCTTGCCCGCATAGATGCCGCAGGAGATTGCCGCAACATGGTCGGTGATCGGCCATTCCTTGATATCGCCCGCCCGCTTGAGCGCAGCGCAGGCCCGCCACAGGGCGACGAAACCGCCGGTGATCGCCGCCGTGCGCGTGCCGCCATCGGCTTGGATCACGTCGCAATCCACGGTGATTTGCCGCTCGCCCAGCATGTGCAGATCGACCCCGGCGCGCAGCGAGCGTCCGATAAGGCGTTGAATTTCCTGCGTGCGTCCGCTCTGGCCGTTCTTCGCCTCGCGCCGCATTCGGGTGTTGGTGGCGCGAGGCAGCATCCCGTATTCCGCCGTCACCCAGCCTTTGCCCGACCCGCGCAGCCACGGTGGCGGGCGATCCTCGATGCTGGCGGTGCACAGCACATGCGTATCGCCGAACTTCGCATAGCACGAGCCTTCGGCGTGCTTGGTGCAGTCGGCTTGCAGGGTGACATTGCGCAATTCGTCTTGCGCGCGGCCCGATGGACGCATGGCGACCTCCCGGTGAACGGTTGATATATGCCGCTTCGTAGCGGGTTCACCGGACGAGGTCTACCGTTCACAGACGGAGTTTATAGCCAATATGGCTCGCCTCGAAGCCAAGCTGGGCATAGAAGCGGTGGGCGTCCTCGCGGCTGCGGTCTGTGGTGAGTTGCACCAGCGAACAGCCCCGTTCGCGGCATTGCATGATCGCCCAGTCGAAGAACGAACGGCCCAGCCCCGCGCCACGGTGGCTGGCGGCAATGCGCACGGCCTCGATCTGACCGCGCCATGATCCGCTGCGCGATAGGCCGGGGATGAAGGTCAGTTGCATGGTGCCGATGACGGTGCCATTCGCCTCCGCCACTGCGAGCAGTTGGTTTGCATCCGCCTGCATCGCCTTGAAAGCGCGGATATAACAATCGGCCAGCGGTTCGCTTGCATCCTCGCGCGTTGCGCCGAGTTGATCGGCGGCGAGCAGGGCCACGATCGCAGGTAGGTCGTCGTGGGTGGCGGCGCGGAATGTTATAGTCATGGATGTTGGATAGCCTGTGCGCTGCGCCGTCGGCAAGATGCGCTGTCCTTGCCCTGCGCCGTATCGCGTCATATCTTGCAATTTGGATATCCCGAAAGGCCGCGTACCCGCCATGCCCGCCGATGTGCCCCCAGATACGACCGTTGCCGATACGCTCGATGCGCGCAGCCGAGATATTTTCCGGCGGCTGGTCGAGACGTTCATCGATCAGGGTGATCCGGTCGGCTCGCGCACATTGTCGCGTCAGTTGGACGATCCGCTATCGCCCGCTTCGATCCGCAACGTCATGCAGGATCTCGAACTCATGGGATTGATTGCCGCCCCCCATGCAAGCGCAGGACGGGTGCCGACCGAGCGAGGGTTGCGCCTGTTCCTCGACGGTTTTTTGCAGGTCGGCGATATCGCCCCCGAAGAACGACAAGCCATCGAATCCGCGCTGGGCGATGAGGATCGGGGGGTGGATCAGTTATTGACCGAGGCGACGACGGCGCTGTCCGGCCTTTCCCGCTGCGCCAGCCTCGTGATTGCACCCACCCGTGATGCGCCCATCGATCATATCGAGGTGGCCCCGCTGAATGATGGACGTGCGATGGCCATCATCGTCACCGCCGACGGGAATGTCGAGAATCGCCTATTTCGATTGCCCCCCGGTCTGACCCCCTCCGCCATGACATCGGCGACCAACTTTCTGAACGCCCATCTGCGGGGCCATACACTGGGCGAGGCGCGGGCGGCGATTGATGCGCGGATCGATCAGGCGCGGGCAGAACTGGACACGGCGGCGCAATCCCTGATCGAAACCGGCGTGGCCGAATGGGCGGGGCCACAATCAGGGGAGGGGACGCTGATCGTGCGCGGCCTGTCGAACCTGCTCAACGATGCGAGCGTGGCATCCGAAATCGACAATGTTCGCATGATCTTTGACGATCTGGAGCGCAAGCGCGATCTTGCACAGGTGCTGGATCTGACCGATCAGGGCGAGGGTGTGCGTGTCTTCATCGGCGCGGAGAGCAAATTATTCTCGCATTCGGGTTCCGCCCTTGTCATTTCCCCTTATATGAACGAAAGCCGACAGATCGTAGGTGCGCTGGGTGTGATTGGGCCGACGAGGCTGAATTACGCGCGGATCATGCCTATCGTGGACTTTACCGCGCGGATGGTCGGCAAACTGGTGAGCGGCAACCCCGCAAAACGCAATTTGAGAGGATGAGGCTCGCTCGATGTCATCACCTAAACCTGAAGACACAGTGGGGGGACCGCCCCCGCTCGATACGAATATGGCCGATGAAGCCGGCGCACCGCCCATCGATAGCGATGCGCCCGAAGCCGGTGCCACCGACGCCGATGCCTATGTGGACGCCGGAACGCGGGAGGAGGTGCTGGAAATTCGCCTCACCGAGATGCAGGCCGAACTGGATCAGGCGAAGGATAAGCACCTGCGCGCCTTGGCCGAGGGCGAGAATATCCGCCGTCGGGCGCAGAAAGACCGCGACGAGATGCAGAAATACGGGGGCGTGAAGCTGGCCCGCGATCTGCTGCCGGTCCATGATAATCTGCAACGGGCGCTGAAATCCCTGACCGATGAACAACGCGCTGCCGCCGCCGATTTCGTGGCGGGGATCGAGTTGACCGAACGCGAACTCATCAATGCTTTCGGCAAGCATCAGATCGTACCCATCGCGCCCGAACTTGGTGAAAAATTCAATCCCGACATGCATCAGGCGATGTTCGAGGCTCCGATTCCGGGCGCAGTGAACGGCACGATCATCGAGGTGATCCAGACCGGCTTCGTCTGCCACGACCGCCTCGTGCGCGCGGCGATGGTTGGGGTTGCGAAAGGCTCGCCCGTCGTTCCCGTGCCGGATGAGGAAGGCGAGAGCGACGCGGACGGCGCAACCTGAGCGCCGACCGTCAGCAGCAGGGTCGCCTGCGCTTCGTTCGGATCGAGGGATATCGCTCGGTCCGCTCTCTTGCCGTTCCGTTGGGCAATCTGACGGTCGTTACGGGGGGGAATGGCGCGGGAAAGACGAACTTCTACCGCTCGTTATCGCTGGTCCATGCCGCCGCGTCCGGTACGTTGGCGCAGGCGATTGCCGATGAGGGCGGGATGCGGTCGGTGCTGTGGGCCGGGTCCAATGGCGGTGGTCCTGCCGAGTCTATCGTGTTGGAAGCCGATCTGGATGAGTTGCGCTACGCTTTGCGCCTCGGCATCCCCGGCCCGAATGATCCCGCGCTGGCCCTCGACCCGATGGTGCGAGAGGAATCGGTGGCCGCGCGCCTTGGTGACCGCGCGCCGCTGATGATGCAGCGCAAGGGGCCGAATATCACCGCGCGCGCGCCCGATGGGCGCTGGCAACCCTATCCGAATATGTTGCTGATGGCGGAGACGGCGCTGGCGCGTCTGCGCGATCCTGTGCAGTTTCCGGAACTCGATGCGCTGCAACGTCGCTTCGCCGCATGGCGCTTTCACCACGGGTTCCGCACCGATGAAGGCTCGCCCATGCGCGCGCCGCAGGTGGCCGTCTGTGCGCCGATGCTGGAAGGGGACGGGCGTAACCTTGCCGCCACGCTGGCGACGGCTGTGCATCTGGGTGACGAAGCGTGCCGCAAGACCATCGAGACGGCGATCCATGCGGCGTTTCCGGGGTCGCGCCTCAGCTTTACCGAAGCTGCCGGTCGGCACGCCGTCGCGCTGCATATGCCTGGCTTTGCGCGGCCTTTTTCGGCGCATGAGATGTCGGACGGGACGTTACGCTATCTGTGCCTGATTGCGGCGCTGTGCTCCTATCGTCATCCGCCGTTCATCGCGCTGAACGAGCCGGAGGCGAGCCTGCATGACGATCTGATCGAGCCGCTGGCGGCCATGATCCTGCTGGCCAGCACGCGCACGCAGCTTGTCGTCGTCACCCATTCCGCCGTTCTCGCCGACCTGCTGGAAACAAGAGGGCGGGCCATGCGCATCGCGCTGGAGAAAGAGGGCGGAGCGACGGTCGTATCGCGACCGAGGGAGCAGCGGGCGCGGGCGTAATCTGAAAGAACTGTTGTCATTCCCGCGACGGCGGGAATCCATTGGATTTCCAAGTCGTTCAAATGGTGAACCACCCGTCGCCGGAATGACAGCTATCCGTTGGTTCTGGATCGGCGGTACAATGGATGTCGGCCTGCGCGAGCAGGACAGCCTATACCGATGGCGGCGAATAATGACCGCTCTGTTCCGGGCGCAGACCCGGAACCCCGATAGGCGGAGCGCGGTTCTGCGAGACTCCGGGTCTTCGCCAGGAGCAGAGTGGAAAAGTGAAAACGGTCGGTGATTTCCGCCCCTGATATTATTCTGCCTTCGGCCCGAACCCATCGTCGTAGAAGCGCAGCCAGTTCTCGCCCATGATCCCTGCTACCTCCGTCTCCGACAAGCCGGTCGCACGCAAGCCGTCTTCGATAGTGCCGAAATCGCGGTTATCGGCGAACCAGTCGGGCATGGGCGGAAAGCCGGGGGCGTCTGCCGAGCCTTCGCCGTAATCCACCGCCTTCGTCCAGCGCCCGGTACGCATCCATTCCACGATGCTATCCGGCTGATCCTGACACAGATCCGAGCCGATGCCGATGCGTTCCGGTCCCATCAAATCCGCCGTGCGGGCGATTGTGGTGCAGAAGTCTTCGAGCGTGCAGGCGGTGCCGCCCTTCAAGTGGTGGGGGTAGAGTGAGAAACCCAGCATCCCGCCGCTTTCGGCCAATGCCTTGAGCACCGTATCCGACTTGTTGCGCAGGGCCGGGTGCCACGTGTGGGGGTTGGCGTGGGTGATGGCGATGGGTCGAGTGCTGATCTCCATCGCCTCCAGCGTCGAGCGCTCGGCGGAATGACTCATGTCGATCACCAGCCCGACGCGGTTCATCTCGGCGATGACCGCGCGGCCCATGCGGGTGACGCCGGGATCTTCGTCTTCGTAGCAGCCGGTGGCGAGCAGGGATTGGTTGTTATAGGTCAACTGCATGAACCGCGCGCCCAGTGTGTGGACGATCTCGACGAGGCCGATATCGTCCTCGATGGGTGACGGATTCTGAAAGCCGAAGATGATTGCGGTGCGCCCGGTTTCGCGAGCGCGGCGGATATCGTCGCCGGTGCGGGCATGGAGGATGAGGTCGGGGTGGCGCTCGAAATGGCGGTTCCATGCCTCGATATTCAGCACTGTCTCGCGGAAATTCTCGTGATAGGCGATGGTGACGTGGACGGCATCTACCGCCCCTTCGCGCATCTGGCGGAATACCTTTTCCGACCAATTGGCGTATTGTAGGCAATCGATGCGGTACGGGCGGGTCATGGCGCGTTCCTTCAGAGTGGGCGATTGGTGGCGCGGCGCAGGCTGAGGGTGGTCCATTCGCCGAGACGGATGCGGTCTTCGGCGTGCATACCCCAGCCCGCGAAAATGCGTTCGACGCCGGGGGCTTGGCGGTGCAGCAGCCCGGACAGGATGATTGCCGAACCGCTGACCGTGACCGAAGCGATCTGGGGGGCGAGGCGCTTTAGCGGGGCGGCGAGGATGTTGGCGAAGACGACGTCATAGGGTGCGTTCTCGCGCACGCTGGTGCCGGTGGCGCGCGATGCCTCGATGGTGCGCATGGTTGCGCCGGTGCCGTTGTATTTGACGTTGGCTTGCGCGGTCATAACGGCAACGGGGTCGATATCTGTGGCGAGGACGCGCGCTTTCCACAGCTTTGCCGCACCCATGCCCAATGCGCCGGTGCCGGTGCCGAGGTCGAGTACGCTGCGGGCAACGAAGCCCTTGCGCGCCAGTCGGTGCATGGCCGTCAGACAGCCGCGTGTGGTGCCGTGGTGGCCGGTGCCGAAGGCCATGGCCGCCTCGATGCATAGGCGGATGGCGGCGGGCGGGGCGTCGCCTGCGTCGTGACTGCCGTGAAGAATGAAGCGGCCCGCGCGGACGGGACGCAGCTCGCGGCGGACCTTTGATACCCAGTCTTCGGGTGGCACGGCGGAGACGATGAAGGGGCGTGAGCCATAGGCCGCTTCGAGCAGGGCCAGAACGATGCCGTTGGGGCGTTCTGAGAAATAGCCACCGACTTCCCAGAGGTCATCCTGTTCATCGATCTCGAAACAGCCGATGCCGACCGGGGCCGGGTCCAGCCGTTCGAGCGCATCGGCCAGCGTTTGCGCATCGCGCTCGTTCGGAATGGTCGCGAAAGCCGTGTAGATTTCGCCGGTCGTCGATGTCATTGACTCGTCTCTCCCCCGTCGGACTCGTTTCGTGAGAACCGTAAAACCGGTTCTCACGATTGCTGAAAGCACTGTGCCGGGGGAGACCTAGCATGGCTTGCGACAGGAGTTTAGCCCTCTTCGCGCGCGCTGTTGGCCAGCAATTCGAGCTGATCGGCGGGGACGAAGCCGCGCACGACCTGATCGCCCATGATGAAGGCAGGCGTGCCATTGATGCGCAGCTTTTGCGCGAGCGCATAGGTGCGGTTGATCTGATCCTTGATCGCGTCGTCTTCCATATCGACGCGCAGTTTTGCGACGTCCAGTCCGACTTGTTCCGCGATTCTGATGACCGATGCTTCGTTATGCGCGCCGCGATGTATCATCAGCGCATCGTTGAATTCAGGATATTTCGCGCCGTCTTCCTGTCGGGCGGAAGCCAGCGCAGCACGGGCGGCGAGGACGGACCCGTCGCCGAGGATCGGGAATTCCTTGATGACGAGACGGATATTGCCATCTGCCTCGACGAAGTTCTCGACTTCGGTATGGGCGCGCTTGCAGAAGCCGCAATTGTAGTCGGCAAACTCGACCAGCGTGATATCGCCATCGGGATTGCCGCGCACGATGGAGAAGCCGTCCTCGAAGATTTCCTTGGCATTCGTGGTGATCAAGTCGCCATCGGCGGCGGCGGCGGCGAGCTGTTGCTGTGCCTCATAGGCGTTGATCGCCTCGACGATAACGCCCGGATTGGTTAGCAGGTATTCGCGGATCGCTTCGCCCGTTGGGGCAGCGGCGGCCACGCCGGGGCGGGCGTTCATGTAGTTGGAAACCGCGCTGCTGACGAGGGCGGGGTTCTGGGTGAGATGATCCGTGAAGGCCGCCTGTACCGTGGCCGGATTCACCCTTACCGGCTTGTTGACCGTCGTCATGAACGTGTAGCCGCTGATCACAAGGGCGATGGCCCCAAGGCCCGCTCCGATTTGTCCGTACATATTGCAACCCTTCCACGAATTTGCCGTCTCTTTACAGTGGCCAGTGATGCTCTGGCGATTAAAAAAGTCTTACTCTCCCAGAGAGTTTACTTCTCAAGAGCCTTGCGGCGGTCGATTTCGGCGAGGATGTCGCCTGCGCGCAGCCATGCGGGGGAGCCGGTGGGCGCAGTTTCCTGCACCTGCTTGGCATGGCGACCCGCGACGATCAGTCCGCCGGTCATGATCTGATGTTCGGCGGCGGCGAGCGAGGCGTTGGTGGTGTTGCCCAAGCGCCGTTCGGTCTGGGCCAGCCAGCGCCATGCATTGGCGTTGAAGCGGTCGCGGCGCACCGCTTCGCGCAGGGTTTGGGCGGCTTCGTTCGTCGCGTTCGGCTCGTCCAGTGCCAGCAGTGCCTGCCCCAGCGAGGCGAGGATCAGCGGCTCGTCCGGGGCCAGCGATGCGGCGCGGCGATAGGCCGGAATTGCCGCTTGCGCGGCCCCGCCCTCGAAGAGAATCTGGCCCTTGAGTTCGTGGTAGAACGCATCGTTCGGGCGACTGGCGATCAGGCGATCGATGGTGCGCAATGCCGTCTGCGGGTCTGGCATCCGGTGATAGGCCACGGCGCGGGCGAGCAGGGCTGTCTCGCTGCCATCGTCCGTGACTTCACGCAGCACGCGGGAGGGCGAATGCAGGAAACCGCGCAGCTTGGCGCGCATCCGATCATGCCAATAGCGGGTCTGCGCATCGACCGTGCGCCCGCGCGTGGGTGAGTTCTGCACGCGGTTTTCCAGCGACCGGATACGCTCGGACGATAGCGGATGCGATAGGGTGTAGGGGTCGCGCCTGCCGACGGACACCAATTCATCGGCCTGAAGACGGCGCAGGGTGCCGACCATGCCCTGCGGGTCTATCCCCGCGCTTTCGAGATAGGTGACGGCGGCCTGATCGGCGGCACTTTCCTGTCCGCGCGTGTACCGCAAAAAGCTGCGCTGCGCGACGGTTTGCCCGCCCGCGATGATGGCCGCGCCCGCCTGTCCCGCACCGGCGGCGATGGTGGCGATGCCGATGATGGTCGAGAGCAGGGCGGTACCCTGCGAAGCCCCGGCCCCGCCCGCAAAGCGCACACCGTGCCCCCCGGCGATATGCCCCGTCTCATGGGCGATGACGCCGAGCAGCTTTGCAGGGTCATCAAGTTCAATCAGCAGGCCGGTATGGAATGCCATGTTGCGCCCGACGACGAAGGCATTCAGCGATTTGTCATTCACGATGAATATCTCGACGCTGCCGTCATGCAGGCCCGCCGCACGGAAGACCGGCGCGGCCATGCGCTCCAGCGTGTTCTCGATCTCTGCATCGCGGATGGTCGAGATACTGCGCCCGCGCGCATCCGCCGGGGCGACGAGGGCGAGTGTGAGTGCAGCGGTGGCGAGGGCCTTCAGCGGGCGCATGGGCATTCTCCTGCGGTGGCGGGCGCGAGCAGTCTACACCGGTAAATCATGGCGAAGATAGGATGCCAGTGTCACATCTGCGCGCTCACCGGGCCGATGTTTCATAGGCGCTGGATGCCTCGTAATAGGTATCGAAGCCGATACGCTGGCGCAATTCGACGAAATCCATCAGCATCGGGGTGCGGGGTTTGTCATCGGCGAGGGCGGCCAGCGTTTCGGTCATCGCGCGCATCGCGGCGGCCATGATGGTCAGGGGATAAGCGGCGATGGCGTAGCCGATATCCTGCAACTCGGCGTGGCTGAGGTCGGGCGTTTCGCCCCCCTCGACGATATTCGCCATCTTCGGGCCGGGGAGGCCCTCGCAGACGGCGCGCATTTCTTCGACGGTCTTCGGGGCTTCGACGAACAGGATATCGGCACCGAGTTCGTGGAATTTCGCGGCCCGGTCGATGGCCTCCGATAGCCCTTGGGTATGGCGGGCATCAGTGCGGGCGAGGATGAGGATGTCGTCGTCTTCGCGGGCATCGACGGCGGCCTTGATGCGGTCGAAGGCTTCATCGCGGCCCACGACGTCCTTGCCGGGGGTATGGCCGCAGCGTTTGGGGGCGAGCTGGTCCTCGATCATCACCGCCGCGCAGCCCGCACGGGCAAACCCGCGCACGGTGCGGCGCACGTTCATGGCGTTGCCGTAGCCGGTATCGCCGTCGCCGATCATCGGGATGGTGGTGACGTCACAGATGTTGCGCGCGCTGTCCACGACCTCGGAATACGCCATCAGCCCCAGATCCGGCTCGCCGATGCGCGAAGCGGAGGTGGCGAAGCCGGACATGAAGGTCAGGCCGAACCCCGCCTGCTCGATCAGCTTGGCCGACAGCGCATCGAAGCAGCAGGGCATGACGTGCAGCCGGTCCTCGGCGAGGAGGGCGCGGAGTTTGTCGGGTTGGCTCATCGGGGCAAGGCTCCTTCGGGCAGGACGATCTGTCTCGGTTGTGCAAGACCCTGGATCAAGTCCTGAGCTTCGGCTGCGCTACAGCTTGAACGGGATGTAGAGCGCGAGGTCGGGCCATACATACAGCAGCGCGACGCAGGCGAACATCAGGAAAAGGAACGGGATCACGCCGCGCGCTACCTGTCCCATCGGGGCGCGGGCGACGGCTTGGATGACGTAGAGGTTGAGGCCCACGGGCGGGGTGATCAGGGCGCATTCGACCATGATGACCATGAAGATGCCGAACCAGATCGGATCAAACCCCAGCCCCAGCGCCGAGGGTAGCAGGACGGGGGTCATGATCAGGACCATCGACAATGCCTCGAAGACCAGCCCCATCAGCAGCAGGACGACGGCGACGACGATGATGAAGGCCAGCGGCGTTTCGATGGTCTGGGCGATGAGAGCGGAGATGTCCTGCGGGATGCGGTAGAGCGTGATTGCTTTGCCGAATATCTTGGCCCCCGCGACGATCAGCAGGATCGCAACGGTGGTGATCATCGACTCGAAGATCGCTTCGCGCAGGCCCGTCCATGTCAGGCTGCGCAGCACGACCGCCGTGACGACCAGCGCGGCGGCGAAGCCGATGGCGGCGGCTTCTGTGGGGGTGAAGGCCCCCGAATAGATGCCGCCGATGATGAGGATGGCGAGCGCCACGGAGGGCAGGGCGCGCTTGCTGGCGGCTTTGCGCGTCTCCCACGTGGCGGCGTCCATGTGGTTGGCGATGCCGGTGAAGCGGGCGTGGACCATCGAATAGGCGATGAACAGCACCACGAGCGCCAGTCCCGGCCCGACCCCGGCGAGGAATAGCGCGCCGACGGATTCCTCGGTGATGAAGCCGTAGACGATCATGGGGATCGACGGCGGGATCAGGATGCCAAGGGTGCCGCCCGCCGCGAGCAGGCCGTAGACGAAGCGTTTGTCATAGCCGCGATTGATCATCTCTGGGATGGCGACGGTGCCGATGGTGGCGGCGGTGGCGACCGAACTGCCGGAGATGGCGGCGAAGATGGCGCAGGAGATGATGGTGGCGACGGCCAACCCGCCGGGCCAATGCCCGACCCATGCATTGACGGCGGCGAAGAGGTCTGCGCCGACGCCGCCCTTGAGCAACACGTTCGCCATGAGCAGGAAGAGCGGGACGGCGAGGAGGATAAAACCGTCGAGGGTCGAAAGCACCGCCTGCGGTGCCATGAGCGGCGAGAAACCACCGAGGATCAGGAGTGCGAGGCCCATGCCGCCCAAGGCGAAGGCCACCGGCACGCGGGCGAGCAGGAGGGTGAAAAGAGAGGCGAGGATCAGTATGAGGGTCATCGCGTGCCGCCCTCGTGGAATACTCCGCACATAGATAAGAAGCCTCGTTGGTCCGTGCGCGATTCCGCAAGGTTCCGGGTCTGCGCCCGGAGCAGAGTGTGATTGTGCGTCACTCGAATGCCTCGCTGCCCGCCGTTGCCGTGCCGCGCCATGAGCGAACCGCTTCGACCAGCGCCTGAACGACCAGCAGGCCGAAACCAAGCGGGACGGGTAGTTCCGC
>CALJIU010000340.1 GCA_937974055.1 uncultured Neomegalonema sp.
CCGCCGCTATGCCATGACCGCCGAGAATTTCGGCGATAAGGCCATGCCGGTCGTGATCCGCGATTCGATGCCCTATGCCGAGGATGAGGATGTCGAGATCGCCCTGCGGGCCGAGCCAAAACCCGACGAGCGGGATGTGGATGGGCGGAAGGGGGCGCTTGCATGGCGCTTTACGCTGGAACCGGGAAAGACCGAAACCATCGCCCACGGCTATGATGTCGGCTATCCGACCGGGGTGAGGCTGTTCCTGCCGCGATGATCTTTGCAAGGCTCCGTATCTGCGTGTGGGGCAGCGCGATCCATTGATGCATCCGTGCCCGCGTTCTGTATAACCTGCTGAATGACACCCGCCATCGGTGGGATCGAAGCAGGAGAATCCTTATGGCACTCGACGAAGACTCGCATATCTACCTCGTCGACGGGTCGGGGTTCATTTTCCGCGCGTTCCATGCCTTGCCGCCGCTGACGCGAAAATCGGATGGCGCGCCCATCGGGGCGGTATCCGGCTTTTGCAATATGCTGTGGAAGATGATCGAGGATGCGCGCACCGATGACGAGGGCGCGCCCTCGCATATGGCGGTGGTGTTCGATGCGTCGTCCAAGACCTTCCGCAACGATCTCTACGACCAATACAAGGCCAATCGGTCCGAGCCGCCGGAAGACCTGCGCCCGCAATTCCCGATGATCCGCGATGCCGTGCGGGCCTTCTCCATCGCCTGTGTCGAGAAGGCGGGGTACGAGGCCGATGACCTGATCGCGACCTATGTGGCCGAGGCGCGCAAGACCGGGTCCAAGGTCACCATCGTCTCGTCGGATAAGGATCTGATGCAATTGGTCGGGCCGGATGTGGTGATGCTCGACGGGATGAAGAACAAGATCATCGGTGTGCCGGAGGTGCATGAGAAATTCGGCGTCGGGCCGGAACAGGTGATCGACGTGCAGGCGCTGGCCGGGGATAGCGTGGACAACATTCCCGGTGCGCCGGGGATCGGGGTGAAGACGGCGGCGCAGCTATTGGGCGAATTCGGGACGCTGGAGGCGTTGCTGGAGCGGGCGGGAGAGATCAAGCAGCCCAAGCGTCGGCAGACGCTGATTGATAATGCGGATCAAATTCGGATGTCGAAGCAGCTGGTCACGCTGATGCAGGACGTGCCCGAGCCGGGGACGATTGCCGATTTCGCGGTGCCGGAACCGGACGGGCAGCGGTTGCTGGATTTCCTCGCCGAGATGGAGCTGACCACCCTGACCCGCCGGGTGGCGAAGGCCTATGATGCCGATGTGCCGGAGCCGAAGGAGGCCGCTGCGCCGGTGCTGGCGACGCCGGAGGGCGAGGATGGGGCTGCGCCGACGGTCGATCCGCGCCTGCTGGCCCCGGTGGATCATGCCGCCTACGAGACGGTGCGCGATGCGGCGGCGCTGACTCGGTGGTTGGATCAGGCGCGGGCGCGGGGGTATGTGGCGGTCGATACCGAGACGACCTCGCTGAACGAGATGGTGGCGGAATTGGTCGGGGTGTCGCTGGCGGTGGAACCGGGGGCGGCTTGCTATGTGCCGTTGGCCCATGTGGAGGGGGATGGCGACCTGCTCGGCGCGGCGAAACCGGCGGAGGGGCAGATGGATTTCGACGCCGCGCTCGCCGCGCTGCGCGAGGTGCTCGAAGACCCCTGCATCCTGAAAATCGGGCATAATCTGAAATACGATGCGAAGGTTCTGACGCGCTACGACATCACGGTTGCGCCCTTCGACGACACGATGCTGATCGCCTATGCGCAGGGTGCGGGCGGCGAGGGGGCGGGCGGATATGGCATGGATGCGCTGTCGAAGGCGCATCTGGGCCACACGCCCATCCCCATCAAGGAGTTGATCGGCAGCGGCAAGTCGATGGTGACGTTCGACAAGGTGGCGATCGAGAAGGCCGCGCCCTATGCCGCCGAAGATGCGGATATCACGCTGCGCCTATGGCAATTGCTGAAACCCCGCTTGCCGATGATGCGCGCCACCACCGTCTACGAAACGCTGGAGCGGCCCCTGATGCCGGTGCTGGCGACGATGGAGCGGCATGGGATTGCCGTGGATCGCGATATGCTCTCGCGGTTGTCGAACGGGTTCTCGCAGCGGATGGCGGCGCTGGAAGATGAAATCCACGACTTGGCGGGGGAGAAGTTCAATATCGGCTCGCCCAAGCAGTTGGGTGAAATCCTGTTCGACCGGATGGGGTTGCCGGGGGGCAAGCTGACCAAGACCGGGGCGTATCAAACCGGGGTCGATATCCTCGAAGACCTTGCCATGACCCATGACCTGCCGGGACGCATCATCGATTGGCGGCAATTATCGAAGCTGAAATCGACCTATACCGACAGTTTGCAGAGCCATATCAATGCCGAGACGGGGCGGGTGCATACGTCATTCTCGATGGCGGCGACCTCGACGGGGCGGCTGTCCTCGACCGATCCGAACTTGCAGAATATTCCGGTGCGGACCGAGGAGGGGCGCGAAATCCGCAAGGCATTCGTGCCCGAACCCGGCAATGTTTTGATCAGTCTCGATTACAGCCAGATCGAGCTGCGTATCCTTGCCCATATGGCGGATATCGACGCGCTGAAAACCGCCTTTGCCGAAGGGCAGGATATTCACGCGGCCACGGCCAGCGCGATGTTCGGGGTGCCGTTGGACGAGATGACGCCGGAAATCCGCCGCCGGGCGAAGGCGATCAATTTTGGCGTGATCTATGGGATTTCGGGGCATGGCTTGGGGCGCAACCTGCGTATTCCACGCGGCGAGGCGCAGGAATTCATCAATGCGTATTTCGAGAAGTTCCCCGGTATCCGCGCCTATATGGACGAGATGAAGGCCAAGGCGAAGGCCGATCTGTATGTCGAGAC
>CALJIU010000341.1 GCA_937974055.1 uncultured Neomegalonema sp.
CGGTCTTTGAAGCTCGCCACGCTCTCGCGGGGGGCATCGCTCACATCTTCGGTCAGCGCGGCGACCGTCTCGGCATTCGGGATCTTCACGTCGAAGGGCAAGCCTTGTCGCATGACAAGCTGACGAAACATCAGCCGGACGTAATCGGTCGTGGAGAGGCCCAATTCAGCCAAGACGGCCTCACCATTGGCTTTCAGTTCGGGTTCGATGCGGGCATTTATTCTCGTATCCATACCGCCATATGTACACCCAATGGGGTCACAATTCAAGCGACTGCCCCTACTCCGCCACTTCCATCTTCGCCACCAACGCATTCGGCTGGCCTGCACACTCGCGGAAGATGCGGGCATCGCAGGTGGCGCAGATATCGCCGTCGATCTCCTCAATCACCTTGCGGATCGCCTCGCCTTTCGAGGCTAACAGCGCATCCTCGCCGATCTCCTCGAACACATGCAGGCGGCGCAGGCGCTTTATCATCGGCTCGTAGCGGGTGACGATATACAGCTTGCCGCCCCGTTTCTTGCGCCGCTTGGCCTCGTCGATGATGGCGTGCGCACCCGCGAGGTCGATATCGCCGACGCCTTTCAGCACCAGCACCATATGCTTCTGCGCCGCGCGATTACGCTCGATCCGGCGAAAGCCGCGTTCGATGGCCTCGACCGACCCGAAATACAGCGCCCCGTCGATGCGGACGAACACGGCCTGCGGACATTCGCGCAGCGTGTAGACGCTGGGGTCACGGAACACACCGTTCTCGTCGGGGGCCGAGATGACGAGGTTGGGGCGCGAGGTCTTGGACAGAAAGATCATCAGCGACAAGATCACGCCGACATAGATGGCGAAATCCAACTCGACCATCGTACCCGCGAGGAAGGTGGCGGCGATGATTGACAGCTCGGTCGCGCTGGTACGCGAAATCTCGAAGATTTCCTTGAAGCTGATCAACTTCCACGCCACCAGCAGGATCAAACCCGCCAGCGCGGGTATCGGGATATGCGCCACCAGCGGGCTAAAGAACCACAGGATCACGAACAGGAAGATGGCGGCGAAAATCGCCGACATGGGGGTCTTCGCCCCCGATTCATAATTGATCCCACTGCGCGTGAACGAGCCGGAGCCGGGATACGCCTGAAAGAAGCTGCCAACCATGTTCGAGAGGCCCTGCCCCACGATTTCGCGGTTCGGGTCAAAGCGGCTGTTGGTGCGATACGCAAAGGCCCGACCGATGGAAACGGCTTCGAGCAGGCCGATGAGGGCGATGGCAAAGGCCCCTTCGGTGACCATGCCGATATTTTCCAGCGTGGCGCTGGGCGGCATCAAGGCCGGGGTGATCGAGGGCAGATTGCCCACCATCGCCACCCCCGCTTCCTCGGCCTTCAGGTACCATGCCAGCACACCGGCGGCGGCAAGGCCGATCAAAAATGTCGGCGAGCGCGGCATCAACCGCCGCGCCAATATCGTCACGAGAAAGGCGGTGGCGGCAATTGCGACGGCGATCATATTCGCCTCATCCGCCCCCTCAACTGCGCGTAATAATCGTTCGAGGACCGACCCGCCCCGTTCGACCGATATCCCCAAGGCCGGGGCGATCTGGCTGACACCGATCAGAACGGCGGCGGCGGCGGTAAAGCCGAGCATGACCGAATGCGAGACGAAGGCGACGAGGCGGCCCAACCCGGCAAAGCCGAGCAGGAACTGGATCACCCCGACCATCAACGTCAGCAGCAAAGCAAGCTGGATGAACTGCGCACTGCCCGGCACGGCGATACCCGCAAGCGTGCTGAACACCACCGCCGAAATCGCCGTCGTCGGGCCGGATACCATCACCATCGAAGAACCGAACAGGGCCGCGACGATGGGCGTTATCATCGCCGTGTACAGGCCGTAGATGGGCGGAAGACCGGCGATGGTCGCAAAGGCGACGCCCTGTGGCAGCACGATGCTGGCATTGGTCAGCCCGGCGATCAGGTCCGCGCGGATCGTCTCGCGCGTGATCGATCCGCGCCAACCGGCGGCAGGAACGAGCAGGGACCAATTCGGGCTGAATGACACGGGTAACGACCAATCCTGTAAGCGTTAGTACAGCATGCCGCATCGCACAAAGGCGGGTCAAAGACAATGCCTGACCCTATGAAAGCGGGAAACTGGCCCCTAAAAAATGAGACTTTTTGTCCCGATACCAGAGATGAAACCCAGTCTGCGCACTTGTATTACGCGGGAGTTTCGGCAAACTATACAACTACAAGCCGGGGGGCGATGCGGTGGGACGACAGGACATATATGCGACGAAACCGTTAGAGGGTGTGCTTACACCCCTGCTAACGCCGTTCAATGACGATCTGAGCGTCGCCACCGATCTATATATCAACCACGCGATGCGGATGATGGACGAGGGCTGCGCCGGGCTGGTCCCCTTCGCCACCACGGGCGAGGCGCTGTCGGTGATGCGCGAGGAACGGGTCGGCGCGCTTTGGGCGCTGAAAGAAGCGGGGATCGACCCGGCCTGCATGATCCCCGGCACGGGGCTGTGCAGCTTTGGCGACACCGCCGCGTTGACTTTGGCTTGCCTCGATCTGGGCTGTGCGGGGGCGCTGATCCTGCCGCCCTATTACTACAAGAACGTCACCGATCAGGGGCTTTACGACTATTTCGCGCGGCTGGTCGAGGCAACGGGCGAGGATGCGCCGCT
>CALJIU010000342.1 GCA_937974055.1 uncultured Neomegalonema sp.
CTCCAGCAACGCCTTCAGGCGGGATTTCGGGGGAAGGGGATCAATTGACGGATTCATCGCGGGGCTCCAAAGCAGGGAACGCCCACAGATTCACAGATTTAGCAATACCGAAACCCGTTAACCTCAGTTCGGAGCCCTGCGATCGGCGTTGCGACGGTTGACAACTTCCGCCCACGGAGTCATAAGCCGCGCTTCCCGGCGGAGTTCCGTCTTCCGGGGTTTTTCGTGACGTTACAATGCGCAGTTCGAGGCGGTTTCCAGAAGCTAACATCTGGTACCGAAACACGCCGCAGGCGGGCCACAGGACGCGGGACAATGTGAGGACTATCCATGTTCGCAGTCATCAAGACAGGCGGCAAGCAGTACCGGGTCGCCGTGGGCGACGTTCTGAAGGTCGAGAAACTCGAAGCCGAAGCGGGCGATACCGTCACCTTCGATAACGTGCTGATGCATGGCGGCGATGGCGGTACCACCGTCGGCACGCCCATGGTCGACGGCGCGGTCGTCACCGGCACCATTATCGAACAATTCCGCGACAAGAAGGTCATCGCCTTCAAGAAGCGCCGCCGCAAGCACAGCTCGCAAACCCGCAAGGGCCACCGCCAATACCTGACGCGCGTGCGCATCGCGGGTATTCCCGGTGACGAGGACGGCGCGAAGGGCAACGAAGCAAAAGCCAAGCGTGATGCCGCCGCCAAGGCAGCCGCCGAAGAGACGCTTGCCGAAGCACCGGCTGCGCAGGCTGCTCCAGCAGCCGCATCCGAGGCTTCCGAGGAAAGACAGCCATCCAGCGCCTTCAACAAACCCTCGAACCTGATCGACGGGGACGTCGCCGATAAGGACGATCTCGAAAAGCTGCCCGGTATCGGCAAAGTGACCGAAGGCAAGCTTTATGAAATCGGCGTGTACCATTACAGCCAGTTCACCGAGTGGAATTCCGACGACTGGGATTTCATCGAAGCCTATATCGACGAAAACGTGAATGGCACGATCACCATCTCGCGCCCCAGCATCGTCGTTCAGGCCCAGAAACTCATGGAAAGCCGCGCGGCGGCTGCGCAGGAATAAGGGAGCCGATTCATGGCACATAAAAAGGCAGGCGGTTCATCCCGCAACGGTCGCGATTCCGCCGGTCGGCGTCTCGGCATCAAGAAATACGGCGGCGAGCTGGTCATCCCCGGCAACATCATCTGCCGCCAGCGTGGCACGAAATGGTGGCCGGGCGAGAATGTCGGTATGGGTAAGGATCACACGATCTTCACCAAAGTCACCGGCAATGTCCGCTTCCACAAGGGCATCAAGGGCCGCACCTTTATCTCAGTGGACGCTGCCGAATAAGGCCGCTCTCGCAAGCACTTGAACGAAAGGCCGTCCATTTGGGCGGCCTTTTTTCGTATCCGCCATGACAGCGCCACGGTTGACGGTAAGGGTGTATCCATGCGCTGCACGTCATTTCTCACCGCCCTTCTGATCGCAACCCCGATCACGGCCCAAGAATCCGTGCGCTTCGGTGCGTGGCGGGCATTCTGCGCTCCAACTGCCGGATGTGTGCTGGGGGTGAAGTCGGAGGAAGGCGACACGCTGGCCTTTGTCGAGCCGCCCTCGAATGACGACCGCTTACTTGTGGTGCTCGCGGTTCCAGTGTTGCAAGGCAGCACGATGCATGTGTCACTTGATGACCGGCGGTTCGTCTCCATCGGCCCATCGGATGGGTGGCGCGCTATTGAAAGCGCCGTAGGCCCGGCCATCCAGATCGCGCCAAGCATCGTGGATGAAGGGTTGGAGCAACCGATGCGCCGTCGGGATCAACTCGATATCCGGTACGTTACCGATGAGGGCGTGGAACGCAGGGTCACGTTCTCCTTGAACGGGTATGCCGATACACGCGGCTACGCAGACGACGAATAACCCCCTTAATGCCCTTATTTGTTCTTTATTTATATCATTTTTTTACAACCTGTTGCCGCAACCCCCCGAAAGCGAAGGAAAAAATCATCAGTAGAGCAACTTTATCCTCGCCATCTAAAAAATTGTGTCCTAATTTGGCACTGCACTGCTTCGCTGGTTAAGGCCGAAGCTTTTGGGGGGAATGAAATGGCCGATAACGATACGACACGTAAAGGTGGCCGCACTCCGCTGTATTCGCTCGAAAAATCACCCTCGCATCTGCTGCACCGCGCCCAGCAGCGGGCCTCAGACGTGACCGCGCAAGCCCTGCGCACCTATGGCCTAACCACCCGTCAATACGCCGTTCTGGTTGCTTTACGCGGGGATAATGCTGTCACGCAATCGGATCTGGTGCGCCGCACCGGGATCGACCGCAGCACGCTGGCCGATATGCTGAACCGCATGGGCAAACGCTCGCTCACTGTGTCGAAACGAACCGAAACAGACCAACGCGCCAATCTCGTGACGATTACCCCAAAGGGATTGCGCGCCCTCGAAGCCGTGGCCCCGCGCGTGGCCGATGCGGAACAGCGGATGCTCGACACGCTGCCCAATGCGATGCGTGAGAATTTCGTCTCCGCCCTTCAGGTTCTGGCCGAGCAAGTACGGCGTTGAAGCCCATTTTTTACAAACACGATCATACCGACCATACGCAGCCGTGACTTTCGCGATGCTTTTTTGTGTACCTGATCGTTTAATGCTCTAGATCGATCCTATATCGAGGATCGCCAATGCCCCTACTCGACCATCCAGACCGCGTGCGCCTTGCCAACGAACTGCATGCCCGTCCCTTCCCGATGCTGCCGGTGCCATGCCGGGTATCGCATGTTGCGGTATCGGCCCCGCCGGAGGATCAATCCGCCGCGCGCCAGCACGTGCTCGACCTATGCAATCGGTTCGGCGCGCCGATGCCCGCCGATGGTGCCCCGCAGCATAATCTCGATCTGGGCCGTTTCCGCGTCAAATGGGAATGGCATACCGAATTCCTCGCCTTCACCGTGCTGGCCGGACCCGCCGCCCCAGCCCATGTGCCCTTTGCTGATCCGGCGATATCGCTGCTGCCGAAAGACTGGCTCGATGGGTTGCCCGGCACCATCCTCGCCGCCATCCATGTGCATGGCGAAACGGTTGAGGAAGGATCGGCTGACCTTGGCCCCTCCCGCACCATCCCCGCGCATCTTGCGCCGCATTTCAGCAGCGACAGCCTGATCGGCGGATCGTTCTTCGACGATACCGCACGGTTCTGGGGCGATTTTCGCATCCATGAGGACGGCTTCATGCGCTTTGCCGTGCGCACGATGCCGGGTTTCGAACAGGCGCTGATGGGCCGGATCGCCCAGCGCCTGATCGAGGTGGAAACGTATCGCGCCGCCTCGATGCTGGCGCTGCCGACCGCGCGTGGCGTCTGGCCCCGACTGAACGAGATCGACCGCTCTCTGGCCGAGGCAACCGCCGCCGTGGGGTCGGATGGCACCGTCTCCGAACGCAAGATGCTGGACCGGATCACCGAACTTTCCGCCCGGATCGAGACGATCACCGCCGAAAACGCCTATCGACTGGATGCATCGCGCGCCTATGCCGAGATCGTTTGGCGGCGGATCGAGGTGCTGTCGGCCAGCCCCCTGCCCGGCCATATGAACCTGAAATCCTTCATGGCCCGGCGCTACGACCCGGCCATGCGCTCCTGCGAGGCGACACGCTCACGGCTCGCCACCCTGTCCGAGCGGGCCGAACGCGCCGCAACACTGCTGCGCACGCGCATCGATGTGACGCTGGAGGAGCAGAACCGCGAGGTTCTCGCCTCGATGAACGAGCGCAGCGCGCGGCAGTTGCGGCTTCAGGAAACCGTCGAGGGCCTGTCGATCGTCGCGATCAGCTACTATGCCGTCAGCCTTGCCGCCCTGCTGGTCACGCCCTTGGCCAAAGCCATCGGCGTCTCAGCGACCGGGGCAAAGGCGTTGCTGGTCCTGCCCGTCGTTGCGCTGGTCTGGATGTTCGTGCAGCGGGTGAAGCGGCACGCCTTGGAGGCCGCGCGAACCGACCTCAATGACTGAATTCAATCCCCGCCCGCGTCATGCGCGGCCCCCCGACCCCACCGGGCGGGTTCCACCGGGGCAACGGGTGACGGAGAAATTTCCGGTGCTGACCGCCGGAACGCCGCGCGTCACGCCGCAATCCGACTGGACCCTGACCATCGACGGATTGGTGGATGCGCCATTCACGCTGGACTGGGCCGCGTTTCACGCCCTGCCGCAACAGGAATTCACCGTCGACATCCATTGCGTCACCCGCTGGTCGAAGTTGGATACGGTCTGGCATGGCGTGTCGCTGGACACGCTGTTCGAACGGGCGGGGGTGCAACCCGATGCCGCCTATCTGATCGCCCATGCGGATGGGGAGTACAGCGCCAATCTCAAGCTACATGACGTGATCGGCGAGCGGGCCTTCGTCGCCACGCGGTTCGGCGGCAAGCCACTGACCGAGGAGCATGGTGGCCCCGCGCGGCTGGTAGTGCCGCGCCTGTATTTCTGGAAGAGCACCAAGTGGCTGCGGCGGTTGACGTTGTCGGAATGGGATATCAAGGGGTTCTGGGAACGCCTCGGCTATCACAATTACGGCGATCCGTGGAAGGAACAGCGGTATCGCGGCCTCGACGATCAAGCCGCCTCGACCACCCGATCAGAGGGGTTGGCGCGGCGCATCCGGGATGAGCGGATGCGCCGGGAGTAGAGACGCGCGCTTACATTTGGCCGTGTTTTACCTTCGGCGGAGCCAAATGCGATGTCGCATTGCCCCAGTCGAACTTCACCAGCTTGTCGAATTCTGCAACCGTGGCTTCGCCGCGCTCAACGGCGGCCTGCGCCGCCTGAATTGCACTCCATGGTGTATCGACGGATGCCACGAGCTTCGGGGTCTTATGGGGCATGATGCAGCTTCCCGGTTGTAGGTGGCGAAGTTCGGGTGATGGCCTAAAAGGACGCCAACACCCGTGGGTTGAATACCAGTCTCCGTTAACAATAGTTAATTTTTGGTTAACGGACCGACGGGCACGAAACGGATCGCGAAAGAATCTTATATTCCAGAACCTCTTCTTGGGTTTTCCCTACGAGCCGCCCTATCTCCATCCATGAACGAAAACGGAGATCGAGCGATGAAAATCCTGTTTTGGGTCTTGGGCGGCATTGTTACGCTCGTGGTGTTGGCGGGCTGCGCGGCATTCGTGGCCAGTCGCAACGTGGAGCAACCACCCTATGCCAGCGTAACACTCGACGAGGATTTCGAGTTGCGCGATTATCCGGAACTGACGGTCGCCGAGGTGACGACCACCGGCGCGCGGGGCGATGCGGTCAGCGCGGGGTTCGGCCCGCTAGCCGGATATATCTTCGCCAAGGAGCGCACAGGCGAGAAGATCGCCATGACCGCACCGGTAACGCAGACGGCAGAAGCGGACGGCACGTGGGTCGTGCGCTTTATCATGCCATCGCAATACACGCTGGAAACCTTGCCACGCCCTGCCGGTTCGACCGTGCGGCTGCAAACGCTGCCCCCGCGCCGGATGGCGGCGGTGCAGTTTAGCGGTGTGGCCGACGATGCGTTGATTGCCGAGCAGGAAGCGCGGCTGCTGGCATGGATGAACGCCCGCGACCTCGCACCGACCGACACGCCCACCTACGCCTATTACAACGACCCCTTCACCCCCGGTTTCCTGCGCCGGAACGAGGTGCTGGTGCCGGTGGGCCGCTGAACATGAGGGCAAATAATTCTAAAATAGATCACCCGTTAACGTATATCACCTCTGATACGTCCGCTACTTGTCCATTAATCTCAGTAACAACTACTTTCCGACCAGAGAATAGGTTTTTTTGATAATCAATCTCCCAGTTACGCGATTTATCTGGCAACAATCCTACACCTTGATGCTTTCCACCAACCAATGGCTGATAGCTTTCATCGTCAAGATCATACAAATAAGAAAAAATATCAAAATCGCGATACTGACTGTCATTATTTTCCACAGTAACTATAATTGTACCATCGTATTCGATATTACCCGGAATCACAGTATGAACGCCAACACCATCTACGTTAATAATAGGAGCATCTGGAGGGACCGGCGCGTTCATCGATAGGATTTGATCAAGCAGGTAGTCTGCTCCATTTGCAGCCAATCTCTCCACGATTTTTACTTTCCTGCTCTGCTCGACAGGGACTGCTTTCTTGTTAATCTTCTCCACATTGGCAACTGCTCTGCCGGAACGCACTGAAGCTGCTCCTCCGGCTCCAGCACCAATACGCTTTCTTGTCCCTGTCTGCGCCAGTTTTCTTGCACTTCTGCGTACAACCTGACGCGCTGCGTTTCTTACGACAAAACCAAGAGCAACACGAGCAACGACCCACCAAAATGCGTAGGCATGCCTTGGCGCAAGCGGCGTGAGCAGGGTTGATCCTGCCAATACGTGTAAAGCTGTACGGCGAGAAAAAACTACTGACAACCTGGGGTCCTCCGCACTAAAGATCCGCTAGAATCCACGTCAATTTCAAGACAAGGTTCTAGCCTACGAATACGGTTGATTGCTCCGTTATAAGCAATCTGCTCGTTGCGAAGTTCTTGGGCAATCTGAGCAGACTCAAACGCTGAAATCCGGCTTGAAGCCAACTCAGCATTCAGAATGTCAATCCTGCCCTGAGAAGCCGCAGCATCATTGATCGCTGCGTTCAATGCACTGTTCTTCTGAGACAGTTGTATTTCAAGCTGGCTTTGTCGGTATTGTGCAGATTGCATTTGTCGATTATGAATTTGCTGGCTAGCAAGTCTTTGGCTCTCAAATTCCTCCTGCTGCTTCTGCTGCTCATCACGCAGCTTTTGCGCTTGAGACTGCCCTCCTAAGACTGCAACCGTAAGATCTATGGGGGCTTTTGCAATCGTTCCTGCCAATTCAGCTGTCGAACTCACAACAGCACAGCCACCTAAGAGAATGGTAGTCGCCACTGCAAAAAGTACGTTGCGTTTTGCCATTAGTTTCCCTCCGCTTTTATAAGACATAATATGACGTACGCTGCTAAAACTATCAACCTTTCAACTGAAAATACATATCGGACCGATGCACCCCTTTAGTAGAGATATTAATTCAACATATCTTCCTAGCGGCTCAAGCATGATTGGCAGTTTTGTGGAAAAAGCCGGATGATTTTGATCAACCCGGCCGGTCAATTCCTGCACATAGGTATCTCAGCTTCGCCCAAGGCCTGCGACACCCAGCGGTTTAGCAGGGCCAATCCCGCTAGCACCAAGCCAAGGGCAAGGAAGGACAGCACGCGGGTCAGACCTTCTAGACCGCTCATGTCGATCAAGAAGACCTTTGCGATAGTCAGGCCGATGATCGCGAAGGCCGCCGCCCGCAGGGCGTGGGATTTTCGCAGCAATGCCAGTCCAAGCAACACCGAGCCGGTGAGCAGCATCGCAAGGGTGTAGCTGTACAACTCCCCATCGACGACGCCCGGTACGGTCAGGTCGGTACCCTGCCACAGACGGCGGATCTGCAACCCGATATAGGCGGTGGCGGAAAGGATGGCGATACCCCCCGCACCAAGGCGCATGCGGCGGTCGAGATGGGTAAAGCGCCACGCGACGAAAGCGAGCAAGGCGGCGGGCAGCAGATAGGCGACCATCAGGCTGTCGACGATCGGGGGACCGACGACCTCGCCCGACATCAACGGATTGCCAATGGTCAGCGCCAGCCCAAGCAGCGTCAGGCCAAAGGCGGCGAAACCCCAGCCAAGGGCGGTGCGCACCTTGGCCATGATCCCCCCAATTCGCACCCGGTAGAACTGCGTGGCGGCGGAGATCAGCCAGATCATGCCGAACAGCGACTGGATCGAATGATCGGACAGATCGCTGTTTTCGAGTGCACGAAACAGCAGCAAACAGGCGAATATCGCGCCCAGACTCCAGATGGCGGATTCCGTGACCATCATCGCACCCTGCCGTTCACGGTGCTGCACCAGCCAGAAGGCGGCGGCGATAAGGGCAATCGTTCCGAGATAGCCGATGCATAGCTCCAGCAGGCTGGTATCGACTGCCCAGAACACGCCCGGATCGACGACAAGGCGATAGCTGCACAAGGCGACGGCACCCTGCACGAACCAACTGACAGGGCGGATGTCGAACTTTCGGTCCAGCCATGCAGCGGAGACGGCAACGCCCGCAAAGGCCAGCGTCAGCGCGGTTTCGGTCAGGACGATGGAAAGAGCGAAAGCGGTCATGTTGAGGGCAGCGAGGGCGAAGACGGACAATCTCAAACGGCCCACGCCCTCCGCATCACCGCCACGATTGCCCGCCCGCAGGGTTTGCTCGGCGAAGACCGTCATCACGATTGCAACGGCGAGGGCGTGGCAAGCCCAGTAAACCGGACTCATGGACGTGAGCGGCTGCCAATAAAGCGCCAATAGAACCACCGTCGCAGGGGCGATGATGGCGGCCCCGGCGGCCCAGGGCAGGTCGTGGCGGGTGTCTCGCAGGCTTCTGTATCCGGCGAGGATTGAAAGCCCGATTCCGAGGGCAGTCAGGGCCGTCACGATGCCAGACGGCGATTCTCCGCGCGCGGGTTCGGCGAGGAAGGCCTGCGCGACATCGAGGTCGAGCATTCCGTTCACGCCGATACAGGCCAGCAGTGCCAAGGCAACCGGCACCGCAACGTCGTCGAGGGTCGTGCTGCGGTTCAGCCAATAGCCCAGCGCGAAAAGCGTGAGCGCGAGGGCGGCCAAGGCCAGCCAAAAACCAGCCTCCCCGCTCATCGATACCGGCACGGCGACCGCCGCCAGCGCGAGGATGCCTGCGGCGGCGAGGCGGGTGGGGAATTGCGGCCACTCGGCGGCTCGGTTCAGGGTCACCCGCTCGAAAGTCATGGCCCCGTCGAAGGCAGGGCGCAGCCGGACTGTGGGCACAACCACGGCGGCAAGGGCGACCAATGCGGCGAAGGCAAGGACATTCTCGGACCCGGACAGCATCCAAAGATAGGTGGCCGCCAGATAGGGCAGCACGAGGCCCAGCGTGGATATCCATGCCGACCGCTTCATGGCATCGACGCCGAGGCCGACAGCGGAAATCAGGGCGAAATAGTAGAACAGCCACGTGACGTTCTCGCTGGTGCCGTCGCTGACGAGGAAGGGAGCGGCGACCGCGCCGGTCAGGCCGATGGCGGTGACCAATGGCCCGTAGAGCCAGCCGAGCAACACGGCAAGCGCGGCAACGCCGACGAGACCGCCGAAAGCCACTTCCTTGCCGATCAGATCGTACATCTGGCGGGCCGATATCAGGGCGGAGAACAAGGTCACCACCCCTGCCCCGGCGAAGGCGGAGGGCAGGAACGCGGTCGCGCCATGCTCATCCCCGACCCGCCGCCGGACCCATTCGCCGAAACCGATCAGGCCGGCCCCGAATACGAGGGCGCAAAGCACGCGGTTGGTGGGCGACAGAACACCGTTCTCGATA
>CALJIU010000343.1 GCA_937974055.1 uncultured Neomegalonema sp.
CAGGACTACATCAAATTCGCCCGCGCCAAGGGGCTGGGCACGGGGCGCATCGTTGGCATCCACCTGATGAAGAATATCATGATCCCGGTCGTCACCGTATTGGGGTTGGAATTCGGTAGCCTCATCGCCTTTTCCGTCGTGACCGAGACGATCTTCGCGTGGCCCGGTATGGGCAAGCTGCTGATCGAAGCCATCCTGCAACTCGACCGCCCCATCGTCGTCGCCTATCTGATGGTCATCGTGCTGCTGTTCGTCGTCATCAATCTGGTGGTCGATATCCTCTATTCGATCCTCGACCCACGGGTCCGCCTTGGGGAGCAGGGCGCATGACCATTGAGCATACCGACACCGCCGCGCATGACGTCGCCCCGCCCATCGCAAAGGTGCAGTCCCCCTTGCGCCGCTTTGCCTCCGAGTTCTTTGAAAGCTGGATCGCCCGCGTCGCGCTGTTCATGCTGCTGACGATTATCGTGCTGGCCCTTGCCGCCCCGTGGATCACGCCACAGAACCCCTACGATCTGGCGCAGGTCGATGTGATGGATGGTCGCCTCGCCCCCGGCGCGGAGGCGTTCGCGGGCTATACCATGTGGCTTGGCTCGGACGGGGCAGGGCGCGACCTCTACTCCGCCATCCTCTACGGGCTGCGCATCTCGCTGGCGGTGGGGGTGGCGTCTGGTGTCATCGCGCTGGTGATCGGCTCGCTGATCGGCCTGTTCGCCGCCTATGCGGGCGGGCGTACGGAGACGATCATCATGCGGCTGGTGGATTTGCAACTGTCCTTCCCCGCCGCCTTGACCGCCCTCATCATGGTCGCGATTCTGGGCAAGGGCATCGACAAGATCATCATTGCGCTGGTGCTAGTGCAATGGGCCTATTACGCCCGCACCGTGCGCGGGTCTGCGCTGGTGGAGCGGCGCAAGGAATACATCGAGGCGGCGACCTGTCTGGGCCTCAGCCACGGGCGCATCGTCATGCGCCACATCATGCCCAACTGCCTCGCCCCGTTGATCGTCGTTGGCACCGTCCAAACCGCCCACGCCATCGCGCTGGAGGCAACGCTGTCCTTCCTCGGCGTCGGCTTGCCGCAGACCGAGCCGTCCTTGGGCGTTCTGATCGCCAATGGCTATGAATACATGCTGTCGGGCCGCTACTGGATATCGGTCTTCCCCGGCGTCGCGCTGCTGCTGACCATCGTGTCGATCAACCTCGTTGGTGATCGGCTAAGGGATGTATTGAATCCGAGGCTCTCGAAATGATGGTTGCCAAAAAGCTCAATCTGCTCCCTCTCCCGCTTGCGGGGGAGTGTTGGGGAGGGGGTGTCGCAGCATCCCACCTCCCAGCCTCCCCCCGCAAGCGGGGAGAGGGGAAGAGCGCGCAGCGGAGATATCCATGACCCCCACCCTCGAAGTCTCCGGCCTGCACACCCATTTCTTCACCCGCGCGGGCGTCGTCAAGGCCGTGGACGGCGTCGATTTCGCCATCCAGCCCGGCGAAGTAATGGGCCTCGTCGGTGAATCCGGCTCCGGTAAGTCGATCACCGGGTTTTCGATCATCGGCCTGATCGACGATCCGGGTCGCATTGTTAGCGGGTCGATCAAGCTGAAAGGCGAAGAACTGGTCGGCGCGCCTGAAGACCGGATGCGGTCCCTGCGCGGCAATCGCATTGCTATGATCTTCCAAGACCCGATGATGACGCTCAACCCGGTGCTGCGCGTCGATACCCAGATGGTCGAGGCGATCCGCGCGCATCGCAAAGTCTCCAAGCGCGAGGCGCTGGCGCAGTGCCGTGACACCCTCGGCATGGTCGGCATCCCCGCGCCGGAAGAACGCCTGCGCGCCTATCCGCATCAATTGTCGGGCGGAATGCGCCAGCGTGTCGCCATCGCCATCGCCTTCCTCAACGAGCCGGACGTCATCATCGCGGATGAGCCGACCACAGCCCTCGACGTGACGATCCAATCGCAGATCATCTTCGAGGCGCAAAAGCTGTGCAAGCGCACTGGCACCTCGTTGATTTGGATCACCCATGACCTCGCCGTCGTGGCCGGGATCGCGGATGACATCAACGTCATGTATGCGGGTCGCATCGTGGAGGCGGGTGGCATCGACGCCGTGATCGACACGCCACTGCATCCCTATACCGTTGGCCTGCTCGGCTCGGTCCCGACCTCTAACCGTCGGGGCGAGCGCCTGACGCAGATACCGGGAATGCCGCCCAATGTGCTGAATTTGCCCGAAGGCTGCACCTTCCGCGAACGCTGTCCCCGTGCCAGCGCCGAGTGCCATGTCGAACCCACGATTCAACAGCCGCGCCCCGGCCAGCGCGTCCGCTGCTTTCACCCGCATTTGGATGAGGTGACGGTATGACAGCCCCCATCCTCGAAGTGCGCAACGCCTCCAAGCGCTTCTCCAAATCCCTCGACTTCGCCGCCAAACTCGCCCGCCGTATGGGCGCGAATGTATCCGAAGAAACCGTCCATGCCGTCGATGGCGTCGATCTGGCGATCATGCCGGGCGAGGTGGTCGGGCTTGTGGGGGAGTCCGGTTGCGGCAAGTCCACCTTGGGCCGGATGGTGGCGGGCATCATGCCCCCCTCCGACGGCTCGATCATCTTTGAGGGCGTCGATATCGCAGGCATGGACGGGGCCGAGGCGCGCAAGGCCGCGCTCGAAGTCCAGATGATCTTTCAAGACCCTTTCGCCAGCCTCAATCCCCGGATGCGGGTCGAGCAGATCATCGGCGAGGCCCCCCTGTTCCACGGCATCGTCAGCCGTGCGGAGCTGTCGGATTACGTCGATGACATCATGCGCCGCACCGGCCTCGACCCGACGCTCAAACGCCGCTACCCGCATCAATTTTCCGGTGGTCAGCGCCAGCGCATCGGCATCGCCCGCGCCCTCGCGGTCAAACCCCGCTTCCTCGTTTGTGATGAAGCTATCGCTGCCCTCGATGTCTCGATTCAGGCGCAGGTCATCAATTTGTTCGTCGATCTGCGTGAGGAACTGGACCTCACCTACCTATTCATCAGCCACGATCTAAGCGTGGTCGAGCATATCTCGGACCGCGTCGTCATCATGTATCTGGGCCGCGTGGTCGAAAGCGCGCCGATCGCCGATATCTTTGACGCGCCCAATCACCCCTACACCGTCGCCCTGCTCAATGAAGCCCCGCGATTGGACCAACGCCGCCGGGTGTTTGAGCCGGTAAAGGGTGAAATTCCCTCACCCATCGACCCGCCCCCCGGCTGCCATTTCCACCCGCGCTGCCCCCATGCCCATGCAAGGTGCAGCGCTGAACGCCCGGTCTTACGCGAAATCGCCCCCGGAAGGTTGTCGGCATGTCATCTGAACGACTGAATCCCGCCTACCGCATCATCGAACCCACCGGCACCCCCGTTCCGGTCGTCTTCGACAGTCCCCATAGCGGGTCGATCTATCCCGCCGATTTCGGCCATATCCTCGACCCGATGCTGTTACGCCAAGCCGAAGACGCGCATATCGACGAACTCTTCGCCCCCGTCGCCGCGATGGGCGCGCCCCTGCTGCACGCGCTGTTTCCGCGCAGCTATATCGACGCCAACCGCGCCGAAACAGATATCGACCTGTCCATGATCGCGGGCGATTGGCCCGACCCCGTGGCCCCCTCCACCAAAACCACCGAGCGGGGGGCGGGTCTGATCTGGAAACTGATGCGCGGCGAGGGCGCGCTGTATGATCGTAAACTGACCGTCGTGGAGGTCCGGCACCGAATTGATACCTATTGGCGACCCTACCACGATGCGCTCGCCCGCCTGATCGACGACACCCACGCCCGCCACGGCATCAGCTACCATGTCGATTGCCATTCCATGCCAGCGATGGGCGATGCGAATAGCGAGGATGGTCCCGTCGCCCGCCCTGATTTCATCGTCGGTGACCGCGACGGCACCGCCTGCGAACCGGGCTTCACCGCGCTGATCGCTGCGCATCTGAAGGCCGAAGGCTTCCACGTCACGATCAACGACCCTTATAAGGGCGTCGAACTCACCCGCCGCTATTCCAACGCCGCCGCAGGCCGTCATTCGCTCCAGCTAGAGATCAATCGCCGCCTGTTTATGGACGAGGCGACCCTCGCCAAGACCCCCGGATATCTGGAGATCGAAGCCGTTCTGACCCGCCTCAATCGCGCGATTGTCGATTATGCAAAGGCGCAGGCGGTTTGAAAAAAATCCACTCCGCTCCGGGCGCAGACCCGGAGCCTCGCGGGTCCACGCACTGCCCATCGAGGTTCCGCATCTCCGTGCGGAACAGAGTGGCTCGATGAACCACCCCCGCCCCATCCACCTGCTCGGCAAGGATTACGACCCCGTCGCCCTGATCGCCACGATCCTCATCGGCACGGGTGGCGCGCTTCTCGCTCGCTGGATCGGCACGCCGTTGCCGTGGCTGTTCGGCGCGGTCGTCGGCGTGGGCCTTGCCGCATTGGCAAAGGTCGAGATCGCGGGTGAGCCGGTGCAGTTCCCCGTCAAGGCGCGTTTTTACTTCGTGCCCATCATCGGCGTCGCCATCGGTGGCGCGGTCACGCCCGACCTGTTGAACGACATCCTTCGATGGTGGCCCAGCATCGCCGCCTTGCTGCTGTTCATCCCGCTGGCCCATATCGCTGGGTTTTACCTGTTCCGCCGCGTCGGAGGGCTGGACCCCACGACCGCATGGTTCGCCTCGATGCCCGGTGGC
>CALJIU010000344.1 GCA_937974055.1 uncultured Neomegalonema sp.
CACCGCACGATCCCCGCTTGCGTGCGCCGTCTGCATCGCTATTCTGCGCGCGCCTGCCCGGGTGGCGGAATGGTAGACGCAGCGGATTCAAAATCCGCCGATGGCAACATCGTGGGGGTTCGAGTCCCCCCCCGGGCACCACAAGCAATTCGAGTAGCGAAATGCGGCAAGATTTCGGAAATGCCGAGAGCCGTCAGCGGTCCGATCCGTCGGCACACAGACTGCCCGGTAGCATTTCGTTTACCTTCTCCAAGATATTCGTACGGTGTAGCATTCGCTCTCGACCCCGCCCATCGCGACGGGCATATTCCCGGCCCGTCATACCCGATGAACCGGCGCGGAATGGAAAGATCGACATGACCGACACCACCCCGCCGAAAAGCTGGTCCGAATCCGTCGCCACCTTCTTCGACCGCCGCGTCATCGCGATGCTGTTCCTTGGATTGTCCGCCGGGTTGCCGATCCTCCTCATCTTCTCGTCACTCGGTCTATGGCTGCGCGAGGCGGGGCTGTCCCGGTCCTCCGTGACCATGTTCAGTTGGGCGGCGCTGGGCTATTCCTTCAAATTCGTTTGGGCACCGTTGATCGACCGCCTGCCGGTCCCCTTTCTCACCGCCATGATGGGCCGCCGCCGGGCGTGGATACTCGTCTCCCAAGCCCTCATCATCACGGCGATCTGCTGGATGGCGCTCACCGATCCTGCATCGGGCGGGTCCAGCCTGACCATCATGGCCTTCGCCGCCGTCCTCTTGGGCTTTTCCTCCGCCACGCAGGACATCGTGATCGACGCCTACCGCATCGAATCCGCCGAGCAATCGCTGCAAGCCATGCTCTCCGCCACCTATATCGCCGGCTACCGCATCGGGATGCTCATCGCCGGAGCGGGGGCGATCTACCTCGCCGAGACATTCGGATCGAGCGCCGAAAGCTATGATTACGGCGCGTGGCGGCAATCCTATCTCTGGATGGCCGCCGCCATGCTCATCGGCGTCGCCGCGACCCTCGTGATCCCCGAACCGGCGAGCAGTCGCCCGGATAACCACGACCACGACACCGGCCACTACTTGCGCTTCCTCGCGCTGTTCGTGCTGGCGGTGGGGGGCTTCATCGCGGTCTTCGTCTTCAGCGGCGAAACCGTCAGCGCCGCCCGTGCCTCCCTCGCCGAAACCTTCGGCAACAAGGCGCTGGCCGGGTTCCTGGTCGAGCTGGTCCGCCTTGCCGTTGCCATCGGCGCGGCGGGGGCGCTGGCGCTGCTGGGCGTGCGGGCTGGGTTGGCCGACAAGGCGATGGTCGCCGATGCCTATGTCGCCCCGGTCGCCGATTTCTTCCGCCGCTACGGCATGGGCCTCGCGTGGTTGCTGCTGGCGCTGATCGGCCTCTATCGCATCTCCGATATCGTGCTGGGGGTCATCTCCAACGTCTTCTATCAGGATATGGGTTTCACCAAGACCGAGATCGCAGCCGCGTCGAAGACCTTTGGCCTGTTCATGGCAATTTTCGGCGGCTTTGTGGGAGGCACGCTTGCGATACGCTATGGGGTAATGCGGATCCTGTTTCTCGGCGCGCTCCTTACTGTGGTGACGAACTTGCTTTTCATCCTGTTATCGGAGTCCGATCTCGATCTGCTACGCACCTATACCTACACGCTGGAAAGAAGAATCGATTTTCAGTACCTTGCATTCACACTAGGCGGCACATTCGATATGGCCGATGTCATGCTTTACCTTGTATTGGCAGCGGATAACCTGACCGCCGGCCTCGCCAGCGCCGCCTTTGTCGCCTTCCTGTCCAGCCTCACGAATGTCAGTTTCACCGCCGTTCAATACGCCATCTTCTCGTCGCTGATGACCCTGATACCCAAGATCATCGGCGGGTATTCGGGTGCCATCGTCGACAGCACCAGCTATTCGACCTTCTTCCTGATCGCCGCCGCCTTGGGCGTGCCGGTCCTGCTGCTCATCGTGGTGGCGGGTCGTCGGTTGAAGATCGCCGAGGGGAATTGATTTCCCTTTTGATTTCGCCGTTTCCGGCCTATCTCCACCCCATTCAAAGGGGAACGCCATGCCATCGAACGGAACCATCATCGCGGGCGGCATCGTCGTGATCGGCGTCATCTTCGGCGCGGGCATGTGGTACGCGCAGCAGACGCAGTATTACGACACCGTAACAGACGTCACCGAAGTCACCATCGGCGGCCAAGCCTTCGCCGTGACCGATTATACCGGCACCGACGGCACCCGCACCCCGCTCAAGCTGCGCGGCTGCTTCACGCTGACCGACCCTGCCGGGGCCATCGCCGCCGCCGACCCGGCCCCCCGCGCCATTCCGCTGACCACCCCCGACTGGATCGAATGCTTCGACGAGGAGGCGATCCTCGCCGATATGCAGGCGGGTAGGGCAACCCCCGTCATGGCGGGTCTGGACGAAGGCGACGGGGCCGACCTGATGATGGCCATATACCCCGATGGCCGCGCCTATTCGTGGCGCGAGCCGAATGAGAAGTACAAGCGGTAAGCGCGGGGCTTTCGGCATCGCGTCTGCAACTGAATTTCAGTCGGTCAAACCGAGAAACAGCAGCATGGCGCGGTTGACGGCGAGCATGGCGGTATCGTCGAGGCGACCGAAGGCGGGGCCGAGTTTCTGGACGGAGACGGTCATGGGCTTGTCCACCATCACCTGAGAGGGTTTCCGCAATCCTGTTTCCGGGGTCGCCTCGATATCGAGGCGGATCAACGGTGTGTCCAACAGCGCGGACGTGATCAACAGGACCACGACGGACGTCGTGTTGGGGAACATGTCGGACTGGACGACCAAGGCCGGACGTGGCTTGCCGTGTTCTCCCTGAAGCGCGACGGTCACGAGGTCGCCGCGCTTCACTCCCATCCCTCGATATCGGACAGAGCGGCATCCATGAACCCCGACAATTCGGCGTCCTTGGCATCGGCAGAGGCTACCAATGCGGCCTGACGGCGGCACTCATCGGCAAAGCCGGGCCGGGAGGTATCCGGCACCCAGATTTGCACGGGACGCATCCCTGCTGCGCGCAGGGCGTCTCGGTGCTTTTGGACTCGTTCGGAAACGGGGGTGGGCATGATCGATCCTCCGGCGTTACATGTAACGAAATCGGGTCCGGTTTTCAATCACGTTGCGCGCTGACGATAGGAAGACCTTCTATGTCCCTCAGGATGCGCTACCCCCGAAAATGCCGCCCGATATGCCCCAGCGCATCCTCGCCCTGTTCGGTGACCGCGCCCGTATCGACCGCCGCCACCGCCCGCGCCATGCGCTCCAGATCGTCCTGCGCCTCCATCCCCGCCAGCGCGCGGGTGCGCCGGGCCAGCCGATAGATCGCGTTGTCATTGTTTCCGCATTGCCCGACCGTCCAGCGGGCCAGCGCGACCATCTCGCCCGCCTCCTCGCCGCCGATGCCGAACGTCTCCACCGCTTGCCGCTGCGCTGCCGCCATCTCCCCGGCGGTCAGATCCCCATCCGACGCCGCCACCGCCAGCACCACGCCGACGGCGCAGACCCGCGCATCCTCGATGCTTTCGGCGGGGTGGACATTGGCCTTGCGGTTGAAGCCAAAGCGCCGCGCCGCATTACGCACATCCTGCGCGGCGTTCTTCAATTCCCCCGCGACCGCGCCCGCCTGCTTGATCCGCCAGTACCAGACGCCCACCGCCCCGATCACGCCGAGGATGAAAATCAGAAATGGCATGATCGCTCTCCATAGAGGGTAGGTTGCAAACCTACGCCACCACGCCCCCTTTGCCAAGATGGCACACCACGACGCCCAAGGGCTATCGCATCAAACAATTTCCGCTGCTCCACATCCGCAAATCGCTTTCATGCCGGATTGCGTTCGGGACAGCGTGATTCAGTCTTTATACAATTCCCTCATGGCAATCGGCGCGCCCCATGCATTGCGAAGCCCGCCCCCGCGTGCCATACCCCGCCCGTCCATTCCGCCAGCCCCAGAGTCCTGTCCCATGCCCGATCTCCTGCTCGAACTCCTCTCCGAAGAAATTCCTGCCCGGATGCAGGAAAACGCGCGCAACACCCTGCGCGACATGGTGACGAAGGGGTTGAAGGATGCGGGCGTCACCCACGGTACGGCCACGGCCCATTCCACCCCCCGCCGCCTGACCCTGCATATCGAGGGATTGCCCGACCGCACCCCTGACCTCGAAGACGAGCGTAAGGGTCCACGCACCGATGCCCCGGAAAAGGCGCTGGAGGGATTCCTGCGCTCCACCGGCCTGTCGAAGGACGAGTTGGAGGTTCGCCCCGACAAGAAGGGCGACGTGTATTTCGCCGTGATCCGCAAACCCGGCATCCCCGTCGCCGACGCCATTGGCACCCTGATACCGGAGGTGATCCGTAGCTTCCCGTGGCCAAAATCCATGCGCTGGGGCAGTTCAGACTTGCGCTGGGTCCGCCCCCTCACGTCGATCCTGTGCTTGCTGGACGACGCCGTGGTCCCCATCGAAATCGAGGGTTTCGCCTCCTCCAACGAGACACGCGGCCACCGCATGGTCGACGGCACCCCCTTCACGGTGTCCAGCTTTGCCGAGTACCGCGACGGCCTCGCCGCACGGGGCGTGACGCTGGATGCCGCCGCCCGCGCCGCTACCATCCACGAGCGCGCGACCGCCCTCTGCGCCGCCAAGGGCGTTACCCTGCTCGACGATCCGGCCCTCCTGACCGAGAACGCGGGCCTGACCGAATGGCCCAACCCCATCATCGGCGAGATCGAGCACGAATTCCGCGCCCTCCCGGCGGAAGTGCTCCAGACCTCCATGCGCGAGCATCAGAAATTCTTTTCCGCCGTCGATGCGGGTGGTCAGGTCACCCATTTCGTCGCCGTCGCCAATGTCGAGGGGGCCGATGGCGGTGCCACCATCCTGCACGGCAATGCAAAGGTGCTGCGCGCTCGTCTGGCTGATGCGAAATTCTTCTGGGAGAACGACCTGCGCGCCATCCAGCGCGAGGGCTTCGAGGGCATGGCCGCCCCCCTCGCCGACGTCACCTTCCACAATCAGCTTGGCACCACCGCCGAGCGTATCGACCGCATCGCCCAGCTTTCGGCTCAACTCGCCCCCATCACCCGCGCCGACCCCGCCATCGCCGATGCCGCCGCCCGCGCCGCAAAGGCCGATCTGGCCTCCGAGATGGTCTATGAATTCCCCGAATTGCAGGGCCTCATGGGCCGTTACTACGCGGGCGCAGCGGGCCTAGACCCCCGCATCGCCGCCGCCTGTGAAGACCATTACAAACCCCTCGGCCCCTCCGATACCGTGCCGGAGGAACCCGTCTCGGTTGCCGTCGCATTGGCCGAAAAGCTCGACATGCTCGCCGGTTTTTGGGCAATCGAGGAAAAACCCACCGGCTCGAAAGACCCCTACGCCCTACGCCGCGCCGCGCTTGGCGTCATTCGCCTGATCTTGGAGAACGACCTGCGCTTCCACCTGTCGGATGCCGCAGGCGTCGCCCTCATGCGCCATGTCTACGCCATCCACCAGCGCGACGCGAAGGCGCTGGGCAAGCCTCTGTTCGATGCCATCGAGAACCTCTCCGGCGATGATGAAGGCGGCTTGGAAGAACGCCGCGCGATGTTCGAGCAGCTCATCGGCCATTTCCTCAGCCCCGAATCCGGCCTGCCCCAAGCCGTCGATCCCGATTTCGAGCGTTCCGTGCGCGATATGGTGGTCGATCTCCTCGGCTTCATCGCCGACCGCCTCGAGGTCGCCCTGCGCGGCGAGGGCGTGCGCCACGACCTGATCGACGCCGTCTTCGCCTTGGGCGGTCAGGACGACCTCGTGCTGCTGGTCAAGCGTGTTCGCGCCCTGCAAACCTTCCTCGCCACCGAAGATGGCACGAACCTGCTCGCGGGCTACAAACGCGCCGCCAACATCCTCGCCGCCGAGCAAAAGAAAGGCACGCTCGACCTGTCGCTGGCGGGCGGTGCGGAGGATACCAAACCCGAAACCGTCGCCCTCGCCACCGCCCTCGCCGATGCCTCGCCCCAGATCGAGGCGGCATTGCTGGCGGAGGATTTCGAGGGGGCCATGCGCGCCATGTCGGTGCTGCGCGGTCCCATCGACAGCTTTTTTGATAATGTCATCGTCAACGCCGACGATCCGGGCCTGCGCGCCGTTCGCCTGACCCTGTTGACGACCATCCGCGACGTCGTGGCCAGCGTGGCCGATTTCTCGAAGATCGAGGGGTGAGGGTGTTCACATCATATTGCAGTCATCGTCGGACTGGTTCCGACGATCCATCGTTCCGCCGACACCATTCTGCGTGTGGCGAGATGGACCCTCGGAACCAGTCCGAGGGTGACGACATACGATCACCATGACCCCCCGCATCCACCGCTTCGCCCCCGACCTTGCCGAAGGCACCGCCGCCGATGCCGACCGGCTGGGCCGCAAGGGGGCCAATCTGTGCGAGATGGCCGCGCTCGGCCTGCCCGTTCCCCCCGGCTTTATTCTCGATATCGACGTTTTCCGCGCATGGCGTGAAACCGGCACCCTCTCCAACGAAATCCGCGACGAAATCCGCGAGGCGGTTGCATGGCTCTGCGGCGTCACCGGGCGCGCGTTCGGGCAGGGCGACACCCCGCTCCTCGTCTCCGTCCGCTCCGGCGCGCCGGTGTCGATGCCGGGGATGCTCGACACCATCCTCAATATCGGCCTCACCGACGCGGCCCACGCCACCCTCGCCGCCACCGACCCCCGCTTCGCCGAGGATTGCCGCCGCCGCCTGCTGCCCGCCCTTGCCACCTCTGTCCTTGGCGTCGATCCCGATGATTTCGACGACGGCATCGACGATTGGCTGCTGGCGAAGGGTATCGACCGGATCGAGGAGATGGACGCCTCCGGCCTTGCCGCCCTCAACGCCCGCATGGTCGAACTGATCGACGAAGAAGGCGATGCCCCCCTGCCCGAAACCGCCGAAGATCAGCTATTCGGCGCGATCCACGCCGTCTTCGCCAGTTGGACCGCCCCCCGCGCCCGCCGCTACCGTGCCGCCCAAGGATTGCCCAACGATACCGGCACCGCCGTCACGATACAGGCGATGGTCTTTGGCAATACCGGCCCGCAATCGGCCACCGGCGTCGCCTTCACCCGCGATCCCTCCACTGGCCAGCCGCGCCTCTATGGCGAATACCTGCCCGACGCGCAGGGGGATGACGTCGTTTCCGGCATCCGCACCCCCGCCCCCATGACCGACGCCGATGCCGCCGCCAGTCGCAGCTCGATGACCCCGATGCAGGGCGCGATGCCCGACGCCTTCGCCGCCCTCAGCGCGCACGCCGCCACGTTGGAGGCGCATTTTTCCGACGCGCAGGAAATCGAATTCACCGTCGAGCGCGGCACCCTTTGGCTGCTGCAAACCCGCACCGCCAAGCGCACCGCCCGCGCGGGTCTGCGCATCGCCGTCGAGATGGCCGAAGCCGCTTCCATCTCCCGTGATGAGGCATTGTTGCGCGTCGATCCCGGCGACCTCGAACAGCTTTTGCACCCCCGCGTGGACCCCACCGCCAAGCGCCATGTCATCGCCCGTGGCCTGCCCGCCAGCCCCGGTGCCGTTACCGGCGAGGTGGTCTTCACCCCCGCCGAGGCCGAGGCGATGAAGGACAAGGGCCGCCCCGCCATCCTTATCCGTATCGAGACAAGCCCCGAAGACATCCACGGCATGTACGCCGCCGCCGGTGTCCTGACCGTGCGCGGCGGCATGACCAGCCACGCGGCGGTTGTCGCGCGCAGTTTGGGCAAGCCCTGCATCTGCGGTGCGGGGGATGCGCGGGTCGATGTGGATGCGGGCGTCCTCACGGGGTCGGACGGCAAACCCATCCGCCGGGGCGATACCCTCACCATCGACGGCACGCGGGGCGAGGCGATGCTGGGCGCGCTGCCCATGATCGAGCCGGAACCCGACCCCTCGCTGGCCACCCTCATGGATTGGGCCGATATCCGCCGCCGGATGCGCATCCGCGCCAATGCCGACACGGCGGAGGAGGCGACCGTCGCCCGTCGTCAGGGGGCCGAGGGCATCGGCCTATGCCGCACCGAGCACGCCTTCTTTCAATCGGGTCGCCTCGGTGCGCTGCAACAGCTCATTCTCTCCGATACCCCCGATGCCCGCCGGGCCGCGCTGGCCACGCTCTTGCCGCTGCAACGCGAGGATTTCATCGGCATCATGGAGCCGATGCACGGTCTGCCGGTCTGCATCCGCCTGCTCGACCCCCCCATCCATGAATTCCTGCCCCGCACCGAAGCCGCCATGCAGGAACTCGCCCGCGAGATGGATATTTCCCTGCGCGAATTGCGCGAGCGGGTCGAGGCGCTGCGCGAATTCAATCCGATGATGGGGCGGCGCGGCTGCCGCATCGGCGTTCTCTTCCCAGAAATCTACGACATGCAGGTTCGCGCCATCTTTCAGGCCGCCCTTGCCGTCGAGACGGTCAAGGGCGAGGCCGTCGATCTGGAGGTGATGCTACCCTTCGTTTCCACCGATAACGAGATGACCCTCTTCGTCACCCGCTTCGACGCCATCGCCGCCTCGCTGCGCCACGAAAGCGGGCGCGGCCCGACATGGCGGCTGGGCGTGATGATCGAGACGCCGCGCGCCGCCCTGCGCTGCGACCGCATCTGCGAGGACGCTGCCTTTATCAGCTTTGGCACCAATGACCTGACCCAGATGACCTACGGCCTGTCCCGCGACGATGTGGGCCGCTTCATCCGCGATTACGTCGCCAAGGGCGCGCTGGCCCACGACCCTTTCCACCGTCTCGATGAGGAAGGGGTGGGCGAATTGTTGCGCATCGGTACCGAGCGGGGCAGGGCGACCCGCCCGGATGTCACCGTCTCCGTCTGTGGCGAGCATGGCGGCGACCTGCACGCCATCCGCTTCTGCGAAGGGCTTGGCATGGATTACATGTCCTGCTCCCCCTACCGCACCACCGCCTCCCGCCTCGCAGCCGCCCAGGCGACCATTCTGCGCGAGCGTGGGGAATGACCGGTTTCTTTTTGAAACCCTCTCCCAAGGGAGAGGAGGCGAAATCTTGGATTCCGGTGAGTAACCCATGACGCCCACCCTCGACACCCTGCGAACTGGCGGCAAACGCGCTCTCGCCGATGCCCTCGCCCGTATCGAGCGCGCGCCCCATGCGCCGGAGACATCCGCCTTGCTCGACGCTGCCTTCGCCGCCGTGCATGGCCTGACCGTCGGCGTCACCGGCCCGCCGGGGGTGGGCAAATCCACGCTGCTCGATGCCATGATCGCCGGTTTGCGTGCACGCGGCCTGACCGTCGCCGTCATCGCCATCGACCCCAGCTCCATCCGCACGGGTGGCGCGCTCCTCGGTGACCGCGCCCGCTTTGCATCCCTCGACCCCCTCGACCGGGGCGTGTTCGTCCGCTCGATGGCCACGCGCGGGCGCTTGGGTGGCCTATCCGACCTCGTCTTTCCCGCCATGATGCTGATGCAGGCGACCCATGATGTCGTCTTGGTCGAAACCGTCGGCGTCGGACAATCCGAGATCGAGATCGCGGGCTTGGTCGATGTCACCATGCTCTGCATTCAGCCGGGGTCCGGCGATTCGCTCCAGTTCCTCAAATCGGGGGTGATGGAGGTGCCGGATATGATCCTCGTCACCAAATCCGACATCGGTGCGTCGGCACGTCGCGCCGCCGCCGATCTGCGCTCCGCTCTGTCGGTGACGCTAGGGAAGGTTTCGCAGGGTGACATATGCCTCGTATCCGCCCAGACCGGCGATGGATTGCCGGAATCACTGGATTCCCTCCTGAAATTCCGCCCCAGTACTCTGCATGTTCACGACAGGTTGTCACAAAGGCAGGCCAGCGCAAAACGCTGGCATGATGATACGATCATGACACATTTCGGGACATTCGGGCTTGCGCTGACCCGCCGTGTATGCCATGCGCCCTCTTCGCAATCGATATTCGCTTGGCATGCGGATATCGTCACAAGATTGAGTGCTGTGCTAGAAGAACTTGAATTCTGAGAACACAGAGATCATTTTGTCGACCGTAATCGGGCATTCAATGCTCGGTAAGACGGTCAGTATATGGTGGACGACGTAAACGGTACGCGACTTGCGTTGCCCCTGTTATTGGGGCAATACCCGTAGGCGTTCACGACAGGGGCAGTAAACGGTGCGAAAAATTCAGACGGTTGTCGCGGCCTTCACGGCTATGGCGGTCTTTGGCATGGACGCGCAGGCCACTAAGGAAAGCGCCTTGACGTCTTTTGGTTCCGTCAGCGGGATCGAACGGCCAGACGAGGCATTGATCCGCTTTGGAATCGGGGGCGATATCGAATCGTACGCCGTCGGTTCGGCGGGTGTTGCGGCGGATGCCTCGACCCGCATCCGCTATCTCGATTCCGATGCCGATATGGCGGCGGCGGTATTCGGCGGCTTGGGCGAGCGTAAACCCGCCATTGCCACGCCGGAGGCACCGAAGACCGATATCGGGTCGCAGCAAATCCTCAACTACTATGACAACCTTGCCGCCGGGCGCGCCCGTGTCGGTCAGGATCAGGCCGATGCCGCCGAGCAGGTCATCCTGCAATCCGCGCTTCTGCCGGGCCGCGCCGAGAACCGCATGAAGCTCAAGGGTGCAGAGCGCGAACTGCATTGCCTCAGCGAAGCGATTTACTACGAGGCACGCGGCGAAAGCATCGAAGGCCAGATCGCCGTGGCCGAGGTCATCATCAATCGCGTGACCAGCAAGCATTACCCGAACACCATCTGCGGTGTTATTTCTCAGGGCGCGGATCGCCTCAATTCCTGCCAGTTTTCGTATAAATGCGATGGCGAGCCGGAGCGCATGTCCAACAAGACCGCCGCCGCCCGCGCCCGTGACGTCGCGATCCTGCTTATGAAGGGCGAGCGCCGCTCCCTCACGGATGACGCAACTCATTACCACGCCGATTACGTCAACCCCTACTGGGCCAAATCCCTGACCCAGACCGCGCAGCACGGCACCCACGTCTTCTACCGCCAGTGATCCCGCTGCCCCGCGCCCAATGCGGGGCCGTCACGATCCGCCCGCTGCACGCAGACAGGCCCGTCATTCCTCGTCGGGCAGGGCCAGCGCCGTCACGTTCTTGATCTCCTCCATCGACATCAATGACGTGACGTTGAAGATATCGACATCGTCGATCAGCCGCCGATAGAACGCATCGAACGCCTTTGCATCGGCCACTCGAACCTGCAACACGTAGTCGATATCCCCGGCCAGCCGATGCGCCGCCTGTATCTCCGGGTGCCGCTCGACCGCCGCCATAAAGCTACTCAGCCATTCCGTATTATGCTGCGATGTGCGGACCAGCACGAAGAAGCATGCACCCAGACCCACGGCCTCCGGCGAGACGATGGCCACCTGCCGCTGGATCACGCCATTCTCTCGCATTTTGCGAATACGGTTCCAGACCGGCGTTTTGCTGGACCCCACCCGCCGCGCGATTTCCTCCAGCGGCGTCGTCGCATCTTCCTGCAATGCTTGCAGGATACGGCGGTCGAGTGCGTCGATCCGTGGTCCCGTCATCGCATCATCCTCCCCCTTCGCGCCCAAACGGCAAGTGTCTTGCATCACTGACACCCACCAATATCGTTCGCAAGATGCTCGCAATCCTCGGCATGTGCGGTTATGCTTCCACAGCTAACAACACGACGCCACTTGCGGCGAAAGATGCTTGAGTTAAAAGACAAACGCAATCCGTCCCTCAGGTATCCCCTGTTCGATGGATCGAAGAAACAGCGGTTGGAATCGACATATGCGCGTAGCCCGAAAAATCCTTCCGCTGATCGCTGCCACGGCTTTCACGGTCGCAACAACCGGTGTCGCGCAGTCTCAGGCAATCGCACCCTATCAGGGCGAGCCGGTCTACGGCCATTATGGCGGCGTCGGTCTGCTCAAGACGCGCAGCGCCCGCATGGCCCCCGATACGAGCCTTACCGCCGGTGTCGCGTGGACCGATCCGCTGCAACGTTACTCGCTCACCTTTCAAGCCGCGCCATGGCTGGAAACGACCTTCAGCTACGCGGGTTTCTCGCGTGATGGCGGTACGGACACCTTCGACCGCCAGTTCGATATCAAGGTCCGCCTGTGGGAAGAGCGCCTCTACCTCCCCGAAGTCTCGGTCGGCCTTCAGGATTTCCTCGGCACCGGCCTGTTCTCCGGCGAATACGTCGTCGCCAGCAAGCGCTTGGGACCGCTCGATCTCTCGCTAGGGGTCGGGTGGGGTCGGTTGTCGGATCGCGGGGCTTTCGACAACCCGGTCGCGCAGATCAGTGACCGCTTCAAAACCCGCAACACCGATTTCGGTGAAGGCGGCGAGATCAATTTCGGCCAGTTCTTTCAGGGCGAGGATGTCGGTGTCTTCGGCGGCGTCATCTACGACACACCCGTCGACGGATTGAAGGTGATCGCCGAATACGACAGCGACCGCAACAAGCGCGTCGATGATCTTGGCAGCAGCCCCTTCAATTTCGGCGTCGTCTACAACCCCACCCCCGGCATCCAATTGGGTGCATCCTACATTGCGGGCGATACGGTGGCGATAACGGCGGCCTTCTCGACCCAGACCGGCGAATGGGCGCGCGACAATCCCCCCGGTAAGGCTCCGCCCTCCTTCTACGTTCGTGAAGAGCAGGACGATTCCGATGGCGGCAAGGATGGCCTGATCGCGCCGGTCCAGCCCCTCGTCTTCACCCCGGTTTCCCGTGCCGATCTTTCAGAAACCCTCTCGAACAGCCTCAAGCAAGAGGGGCTGAACCTCATGCGGATGCAGGTCGGCACCGATACCCTGCGCATCGTCATCTCCAACGGTCGCTACCGGTCCTACGCCAAGGCAGCGGGCCGCGCGGTGCGGGTTCTGTCGCGCTATGCGCCGATGGATATCGACACGTTCCTCGTGGCCTTCGATCAACGCGGCCTCGAAACCGCCGAATTCCTCCTCGACCGCGCCCAGTTAGAGGCATCGGCATCGGAGGTCGGGTATTCCGTCGCGCCGCCATCGCTCGCCTTTTCCTACATCACCCCGAACAGCGTGCCGGTCGTCGGTGACGAGACGATCTTCTCGAACTATCCCGATTTCAACTACAGCTTCGGCCCGGATATCCGTCTGAACACCTTCGACCCCGACGATCCCCTGCGCGCCCAACTCGACCTCGAACTCGCCGCCAGCCTCCAGATCACGCGCGGTCTCAGCATCAGCGCGGCTCTCGCAACCGACCTGATCGGCAACTTCGACGATGACGACCGCGAGTCCGATTCTGTCCTGCCCCGTGTGCGAACCGAATTCGCCAAATATAACGAGGCGACGGATATCGGCCTCTACCGGCTCGTCGGCGAATACTTTTTCAATGCCGCGCCCAATGTCTACGGCAAGCTGACGGCAGGCTTTATCGAGCAGCAATTCGGCGGCTTCGGTGGCGAATTGCTCTATCGTCCCTCGAATTCGCGGCTGGCTTGGGGGGTCGAGGCCTTCTACGTCAAGCAGCGCGGTTTCGAGACGCTGTTCAAATTCCGCGACTACGACGTGGTCACCGGCCATGCCAGCGTCTATTGGGACACGCCCTACAATAACTGGAACGTCGCCCTCCACGCCGGTCGCTACCTTGCGGGTGATCTGGGCGCGACCCTCGAGGTCAGCCGCCGTTTCCCGAACGGTTGGGAAGTCGGGGCATTCGCGACATTGACCGACGTTCCCTTCGATGAATTCGGCGAGGGCAGTTTCGACAAGGGCCTGACCCTTCGCATTCCCTTCGACTGGGGTTTGCCGCGCGATACCCAATCCGCAGGCAGGTTGACCATTCGGCCCGTCCAGCGTGACGGCGGTGCGCGCTTGCGTGTGTCGAACCGCCTCTTCTCCCTGACCCAGCCGGTCAGCCGGGGCGAGGTCGCGTCGCAATGGGCGACCTTCGCACATTGATCGGTTTACGTGAAAGATACAGAGGTGCCCGAATGATCGCAGACCCAGTGATACGCGGCTGCCGCGCTGTTCTCGTTACCGGGGCACTGGTGGCCGCTTTGGCCGCGTGCACGAACGGAAAGTTCAATTCCAATCCTATCTTCGATTACGGATTGCGAAAGGTCGGTTTGGCCAAGGAACCCGCGCCACCGGAGGCAAAACCCTCCATCGGACCGCCTCTGATTGTGGGATACAAAGATATCCGCGTCGCCATCCCCGGTGTTGGCAATCGCGGAAAATCCGCCTATTTCGTCGCGCCCGACGGCGTCGAGATCGCCATGAATAACGGCTTCGTCACCCGCGTCATTGGCCTCGGCATCGACCTTGAGGGCATGTACTTGCCTGTCGAATCGCCTTACATCGTCGGCTTCGTTCAGGGTGCCCGCGAAAGGGCGGTCACCGATCGGGTCGCGGAATATTATCGCAAGGGTCGTATTTCGCGCGATAGCTACAAATGCGCGCTTTCCTACGAAGAATCGGGCGAGGGTAAAGGTCTTATTAAAGAACGATGTAGAAGGTACTTCGGCGATACGGGATTTGAAAACGTCTATTGGGTCGAAGGGGACCGGATCATATGCAGCAAGCAATGGTTCCACCCCAAAGGCGATTTCCTCCAGTTTTTTGAAACTGCCGCGCAAGCAACGACGTTAGATTTAAGGAAGCAGGGGTGCTGAACGTTTTGGTGTGATCAAAAGCACAATGCTTTCACGGAACTCCTGTAATGCTTCAGGCAAGGTCACACCGGTGCTTACCGGATTGTGACGACAGAGGACGCGATACATGGCCGCCACACGCACACTTTTCGGTACCGACGGTATCCGGGGTCGCGCAAACGCCTACCCGATCACCGCTGAAGTCGCGATGCGGGTCGGTATGGCTGCCGGGCGGCATTTCACCCGTGGCGAACATCGGCACCGCGTTGTCATCGGCAAGGATACGCGCCGCTCCTCCTACATGCTCGAAACCGCGCTCACCGCCGGTTTCGCGTCCATGGGTCTCGATGTCACCACCCTCGGTCCCGTGCCGACCCCCGCCGTCGGAATGCTCGTCAAGTCGCTGCGCGCCGATCTGGGCGTTATGATCTCCGCCTCGCATAACCTCCATCATGACAATGGGATCAAGCTGTTCGGTCCCGATGGCTTCAAACTGTCGGATGATGTCGAGCGGATCATCGAGGCATATGTTCATAACGGTACCGAGGATTTCCTCGCCCAGCCCGAACATCTCGGCTCCGTCAAACGCCTCGAAGACGGACGCGCCCGCTACATCGAATTCGCGAAATCGACCTTGCCCCGCCGCATGAGCTTTGACGGCCTGCGCATTGTGGTCGATTGCGCCAACGGTGCCGCCTATCGCACCGCCCCCGACATGCTGTGGGAATTGGGCGCGGAGATCATCCCCATCGGCGTTGCGCCCAACGGCCTGAACATCAACCACGAATGCGGCTCGACCAGCCCATCCGCAGCGCAGGCCAAGGTCATCGAAACCCGCGCTGACTTGGGCATCTGTCTCGATGGCGATGCGGATCGCGTCCATATCATCGATGAAAAGGGCCAGCTCGTCGATGGCGACCAGATCATGGCCCTGATCACCACCGCTTGGGCGCGGGATGATCGGCTGCGCGGCGGTGGCCTGGTCTCCACCGTCATGTCCAATCTCGGCCTCGAACGCTATCTCGACGGCAAAGACCTGACCCTCGAACGCACGAAGGTCGGTGACCGCTATGTCGTCGAAAAGATGCGCGCGGGCGATTTCAACGTCGGCGGCGAACAATCCGGCCATGTCGTACTCAGTGATTTTGTCACCACGGGCGATGGGGCGATCACCGCCCTTCAAGTGATTGCCGAGATCATTCGTGCGGGCAAGCCCGCCAGCGAAGTCTGCACCCTCTTCGACCCGTATCCGCAAATCCTGGAAAACGTTCGCTTCGCTCGCGACTCCCGGCCCCTCGAAACCGAGACGGTTAAAACCGCCATTGCCAAGGGCGAAGAACGTCTTAACGGTTCGGGGCGACTTGTGATAAGGAAATCTGGTACAGAACCTGTGATCCGTGTTATGGGAGAAGGCGAAAGTCCCGATTTGGTACAAGACGTCGTCTCGACAATCTGCCAGTCGATTGAAAAGTCGGGTGGTTGAGTTGGAAAGCGGTGCTACTTGGCATTCTTATCTCGCATGTGCGAAATAGAATGTGCGGTATCGAAGTTTGGACATGATTCGCGAATAAGTAGCGATGTAGGTAAATTGTACTAGGGTGCTTGTTATCGTTTTGTGCCCTTTTGAGTAAGTTTCGGTTAGTGGTAACAAATGGTTGGGTCGTATGGTTTTTCTTGGTGATCGAGTAGCTAACAATCCGCTGAAGCGCGCTGCCTTCGATATCGTGGTCGTTTTTCTCAGCGTCGTCGTATCCGCACTTCTTATTCAGTCAATGAGTGGTCGTCCGAAGGATCCGATCGAGATCCTGTCCATCTCGTTCGCGATAAGCATCATTCACTGCGCGATTCTTTACAAATTCAAGGGCTACCGCTCGGCTTGGCGGTTTTTTTCGGCACATGACGCGGTTAGCTGCATCGCCGCTGCGATCGGCTCTACGGCTGTGGCCATGGCGATTTGGTTTTCGTCCATCCCTGCCGCTGGCTGGCTTATCATCTGCGCTGGTACTGCCTTCTCGGCAATCGCCGCACGCTGCGTTGCCCGGCTGATCTGCAATTACGGGCTGTTCAAAACCGATTCGACCTTCAACAATCCACTCGGCCAGATGCGCTCTGACGAGTCGCCGAAACAGGCCCTGATGATCGGTTATGGCGAGAACGTCGAAACCTTCCTGCGCGCCCAGCGTAACCGCGCCTCGGATTTCGAGATCGTGGGGATCGTCAGCATCGACCACGGCGACCGGGCGGCCAGCTTGCGCGGCGTTCCCGTGCTCGGCTCCATCGACCAGATCGAAAGCATCGTCGCCGACCTGAAAAGCCGCCGCCGTTCGCCTGATATGCTGATCCTGACCCGTGATGAATTGAACGGGCGCTCCGTAGCCGAGGTTCTGTCGCGAATCGATACCGTCGATGCCGACATCGCGTGGCTGCCCCGTGGCGACCAGCTCGATGCATCCGGCGGCAACACCCTGCGCCCGATCAAGCTCGAAGACCTGCTGCCGCGCCCGGCCAAATCCTTCGACGCCCTCGCCTGTCAGGCCCTTCTCGCGGGTGCGAAAGTCATGGTGACGGGGGCCGGTGGATCGATCGGGTCCGAACTCGTCCGTCAGATTTCCGCATTGTCGCCGGGTGAATTGGTACTGGCCGACAGCTCCGAGCACGCCCTCTACGAAATCGACCGGGAAATGCATGTCGCCTTCCCCAATGTCGCACGTGTTTCCACCATTCTCGATGTGCGCGACAGGGCTGCGGTGTTCCGCCTGATGAATGATCGCAAGCCCGATTTCGTCTTCCACGCTGCGGCACTCAAGCACGTACCCATCGTCGAGGGTCAGCCTTGCGAAGGCTTGCTGACCAATGTCGTCGGTTCCCAAAACGTCGCCGATGCCTCGATCAAGCATGACGTGCAGGCGATGGTGATGGTTTCGACGGACAAAGCCGTGAACCCCGCCAACGTCATGGGCGCGACCAAGCGCCTTGCCGAAGCCTATTGTCAGGCAATGGATGCCGATGCTCGCGAGCGCGGCAGCAAGACCCGCTTCGTCACCGTCCGCTTCGGCAACGTCCTCGGCTCGAACGGGTCGGTCGTGCCACTCTTCCGCCGTCAGTTGCAGCAGGGCGGTCCGCTGACCGTCACGCATCCTGACGTCGAACGCTTCTTTATGACCATCCCCGAAGCCTCGCGCCTGATCCTCGAAGCGATGCTCGCGGGCATGGAGGATGGCAAGAACGATCAGGGCATCTTCGTCCTCGACATGGGCAAGCCGGTCAAGATCATCGACCTCGCGCGGCAGGTCATCCGTCTGTCGGGCCTACGCCCCGATGTCGATGTGAAGATCGTCTATACCGGCCTGCGTCCGGGCGAGAAGCTGTACGAAGAACTGATGCATGAAACCGAGAACCTGCTCGCCACAGACCACCCCAGCCTGATGGTCGCGCAACCCCGTTTCGTGCAGTTGAAGACGGTGCAGAGCCAGATCACCAACATCTCCGAAGCCGCCCGCAAGGGCGAATCGGAGGAGGTGGTGCGCCTGCTCAAGGTCTATATTCCTGAATTCGATGCCTCCTCCTCGGAAGCGAAGAAGGCGCGGGACGACAAGACCCGGATCGTGGAACTGCGCGGCAAAGCGTCCTGACCGCACTATCCGCATCGAAATAAAGAAAGCCCCGGACCAGCGTCCGGGGCTTTTTCATACCAATGGCCTTTGTGACTGACCTCTCTTGCCGTCATCGTCGCGGCTGCACCGTGCAACGGTCGTTCCGACGATCCATATCTTAGAGAAATCAGATAGATGGACCCTCGGAACGAGTCCGAGGGTGACGCCTAAAAACGGTTAGCATCAAATTCTGTTGGTATTATACTATACGGCAGTAGTGCTTACCACGTCCCGCGCGTGTCGATCAGGATCTTGTCTTTCATCAGATCGCGGTCGACATGGTGGAAGGCGTCGTGATCCACCAGCAGCAGCGCGATATCCGCCCGCTCCATCGCCTCGTCGAAATCCGTCAACTCGACATTCGTATCGCGCAGGCAGGGCGGTAGCCCGTTGATATGCGGCTCGACGGCCAGGATATGCCCTTGCTTTGCCTCGGCCAGTTTCGTCGTCACTTCGACGGCGGGGCTTTCGCGCAGATCGTCCACGTTTGCCTTGAAGGCCAGCCCAAAGCACGCGATCACCGGCTCCTTGAGATTGCGCGCCTTGCCCAGCACCTTATCGACCACCCAATCGGGCTTCGAATCGTTGATCTCACGCGCCGCCCGGATCAGCTTTGCCTCTTCCGGCGCGGAATCCACGATGAACCACGGATCGACGGCGATGCAATGCCCGCCTACCCCCGGACCGGGGGTCAGGATGTTCACGCGCGGGTGCAGGTTCGCCATGCGGATCAACTGCCAGACATTGATCTTCAGCTTGTCGCAGATCGTCGACAGCTCGTTTGCGAAGGCGATGTTGACGTCGCGAAAGGCGTTTTCGGTCAGCTTCGCCATCTCCGCCGTGCGGGCGTCGGTGACGTGGCAATCGCCCTTTACCACCGTTTTGTAGACCTTCACGGCGGCGCTGGCGCAGCGGCGGGTCATGCCGCCAACCACGCGGTCATTCTCGACCACTTCGCGCAAGATATGACCGGGCAGTACGCGCTCTGGGCAATGCGCGACGCGGATATCCGACATCTCGCCCTTGTCCTGCGGAAAGGTCAGGTCGGGCCGTGCCTCGGCCATCCATGCCGCCATTTTCTCGGTCGCACCGACCGGCGAGGTCGATTCGAGGATCACGAGGTTGCCCTTGGCCAGTTTGGGCGCAATCGCCTTCGCCGCTTCCTCGATGAAGCGCAGGTCCGGCACATGGTCGTCCTTGAACGGCGTCGGCACGGCAACGATGAAGCATTCCGCTTCCTGCACCTCGGTGCTCGCCCGCAGCTTGCCATTCTCAACCACGCGGCGCAGCAGCGCGCCAAGATGTGGCTCGACGATATGCGGCTCGCCCGCATTGATCGAGGCGATGGCCGCCTCGTTGACGTCTACGCCGAAGACGTCGACGCCTGCATCGGCAAAGACTGCGGCTGTGGGGAGGCCGATATAACCGAGGCCGATGACCGAGATTCGCGATACCATTGGGGTTTCTCCTGAAGAAGCCGTTCCACGATGCGCGCGGCGGCTTTGCCGTCGCCGTAGGGGTTATGCGCCTGCGCCATTGCGGCATAGGCGGTGTCGTCATCCAGCAGGCGCTCGGCCTCCCAGAGAATTGCGTCGGTATCCGCCCCGGTTAGGCGCACGGTGCCCGCATCGACCGCTTCGGGCCGTTCGGTCGTGTCGCGCGTGACCAGCACAGGCTTGCCAAGGGAGGGCGCTTCTTCCTGAATGCCCCCCGAATCGGTGACGATCAGATGCGCGCGATCCATCAGCCAGACGAAGGGCAGATAGTCGAGCGGTGCGATCAGATGCACATCCTTCACGCCCTTCAGCACCGAGGCGGCGGCCCGCTGGACATTCGGGTTCAGATGCACGGGATAGACGACCTGCACATCGCCGCGCAGGGCCAGCGAGCGCATGGCCGCGCAAATCTTCTCCAGCCCGCCATGCTGGTTCTCGCGGCGGTGGCCAGTGACCAGCACCAGTTTCTTGGTCGGATCGAGGAAGTCGAACCGCGCCGCCATCTCCGCACCGCTGTTCTTCAGGGCGTTGTCGCGCACCCAATACAGGGCATCGATCACCGTATTCCCCGTCACGTCGATTCGATCCTGTGGGATACCCTCGCGCAGCAGGTTATCGGCGGCCCCGCGTGTCGGCGCGAAATGCAGGGTCGATAGCGCGCCTGCGATCTTGCGATTCATCTCTTCGGGCCAGGGCGAATAGATATCGCCCGTGCGCAGGCCCGCTTCGACATGGCCGACGGCGATTTGCTGATAATACGCGGCCATCGCGGCGGCCATCGTTGTCGTCGTATCGCCATGCACCAGCACCCAATCGGGCTTCATCTCAGCGAACGCCGTTTCCAGCCCTTGCAGCACCGCGCTGGTCACATGGGTCAATCCCTGTGCCGCCTGCATCACATCGAGGTTGCGGTCGGCTTGGATGCCGAACAGGTCGGTCACCTGCGTCAGCATCTCGCGATGCTGGCCGGTCAGGCAGACGCTGGTGCGTACATCGCTGCGCGCCTGCAACGCTTGGACGACCGGGGCCATCTTGATCGCTTCTGGCCGTGTGCCGAAAACGCAGACGACATGCGGAAGATCGGTGGAAATCATCGGCGATACCATTCTGGCTGTTACCCGTTGCCAGATTTGTAGCGTGCAGGTTTTGCAATCCCCTTAAAGTTGGCAATTGAAACGCCGTGAAATGTCGCCGATGGATTCAGCAGACGCTTTCACGAGCCTGCACCGCCCCACCCAACGCAACACACCCACGGCATGAAGCCGTGGGTGTGATTGAAGCATCAAGGTATGTTGAGGTCAGGTCGAAACATAAGCATCTGAATTCACGCACGTCTTGGTGTAAATTCAGAATAAACCCGGCCTCAAATCGCCCTAGCCGACTGCGGCAAGCCGGTGACGGTCAAGGGATACTGAGGCGGGCTACTCCGCCTCGGCCTTTTTCAGCACTGGCGAGCCATAGGGGTTCCATGCCGATAGCTGCGTGCGGTTGTCCTTGAACTCGGTATCCTCATAGCCGACCAGCACGATCATGCTGCGGCCATCCGGCCCGGACAGATACGCGCGCCGTGCGACCCGGCCCCGGCGAAATCCGTCTGCCTTGTGGGTGCCGTCATAGCGTGCGCCCGTCGCGTTCAGCGTCATGGCCGCGCGCCCATCGGCTTCGACCTGCAACAGACCGGCGGGGCCGTCGATGCCCAGCAACCAGATGTGCCGCGCGCCGGGCCGCCCCTCGACCATCCGCTCCTCGGAGGCATAGATCATAATCGAGCCGCCCGTATTGTCGATCACCGTCGTCCCGACCCCGATGGCATAGGCGAAATCGTCCCGTGGGGCGAGCAGGTGCGAGCCGCGCGCGATCAGGCGGCATCCGCAATCGGGCCGCGCGGCGGTTTCGTTCAGGCAGGCCCGCATCGCACCACTCGTCGCCTCGTCATCGGTGGTGGCGATGGCGACATTCAGCACTGGGCAGGCCGCCGCCGGCTCCCCCCGCACCAGCGCCCGCCCGCGATCCTTGCCTGCCAGATATGCTTTGCCTTCGGGCGAGCCGAACAGCAGACCGATCTGCGCCGCTTCGGTCAGGCGCGCTCCGCGCACGCGCGACGAGTCTCCCGTCGATGCCCGTTGCGCAAAGGTCAGGGCGTCAGGCAATTCGGTGAAATCCTTCGCGATGATCTTCGGCGGACGGGGCCGCACCAGCACCCGCTGCATCAGGTCGCGGCTGTCGAGCGTGCCGCGTGGCGAACTGTTGACGATGGATTCGCGCGATCCGGCTGGCTTGACCACCCCCCGCACACTGCCCGCATCGGCCAACTCGACCAGCCGACCAGCATCGCCGGTACAGGCAGCGAGTGCCACGGTGACGGCAATCGCGCTCAGGCTACGGAACAGGGCGGGGGATAGTTCAAGGAGGGACATGTCGAACCTGTACTGATGATTCTGTTTATGTGGTCAGTTGCATCTTACGCATTTCCGCACAGCATCCAGCCTTTTGATTTACAGCGTGTTGACAAACAGGCGGATACACTTGTTCGTGTTGCAGACTAGGACTTATTGTCGCGACAGTCTGGTTTCTGGCACACCAGCATCGATGGCGGTGCATCGTTCATCGCAATGCTCTATGGAGTGAGGCGCGGAACGAATCAGGCGATAACCGCTTGTCCACCGGCGCTGTGCCGGGTACGGACAGTCCACGCCAGCCTATCAACCGACCCCAAGGGAGCACGCGGGGGCGATCCTCGCGCGGCCATGATGAGCAAAGACGACACCCAAGACCGTTTCGAGGCATCCTCCTTCCTCAGCGGCGCAAATGCCGCCTATGTCGAAAACATGCAGGCGCGCTATGCCGATGATCCATCATCGGTCGATCAGGAATGGCGCGATCTGTTCGAGGGATTGGGCGAGGATCGTGAAACGGCGAAGGCCAGCGCCGGCAGCGCAAGCTGGAAACGCCCCGATTGGCCCCCGGTCGCCAATGGCGAATTGGTTGCCGCGCTCGACGGCCAATGGGATGCGATCCCCTCCGAGCAGGCGGTCGGCAAGAAGATCAAGGCCAAGGCGGATGCGGCGGGCAAGCCGATGGACGCGACGGCGCTGAAGGCCGCGACCCTCGATTCGATCCGCGCGATCATGTTTATTCGCGCCCACCGTATCCGGGGCCACCTCGCCGCCAATCTCGACCCGCTCGATATCGTGAACATCAAGCACGCACCGGAACTCGACCCCACGACCTTCGGCTTTGCCGAGGCCGATATGGACCGGCCCATCTTCATCGACAATGTGCTGGGGCTGGAAACGGCCACGATGCGCGAGATCGACCAATTGGTCAAACGCACCTATTGCGGCACCTTTGCCCTGCAATACATGCATATCTCCGACGCTGACGAGGCCCAATGGCTCAAAGAGCGGATCGAGGGCTATAACAAGGAAATCAGCTTCACACCGGAGGGCCGCAAGGCGATCCTCAACTCGCTGATCGAGACGGAGGGTTTCGAGAAGTTCCTCAACGTCAAATACACCGGCACCAAACGCTTCGGCATCGACGGCGGCGAGGCCCTCGTCCCCGCGATGGAGCAGATCATCAAGCGCGGCGGCGCGCTCGGTGCGAAGGATATCATCATCGGAATGCCCCACCGGGGCCGCCTGAACGTGCTGGCCAATGTGATGGCCAAGCCCTTCCGCGCCATCTTCAACGAATTTCAGGGCGGCAGCTTCAAGCCCGAAGACGTCGATGGTTCCGGCGATGTGAAATACCACCTCGGCGCATCCTCCGACCGTGCCTTCGACGATAACAGCGTTCACCTGTCCCTGACCGCCAATCCATCGCATCTGGAGGCGGTGAACCCGGTCGTCTTGGGCAAGGCCCGCGCCAAGCAAAAGCAGCTTGGCGATGCCGAGCGGGCGCAGGTCATCCCCGTCTTGCTGCATGGCGATGCCGCCTTTGCGGGGCAGGGCGTGGTGGCCGAGTGTCTTGGCCTGTCTGGACTGGCCGGGCACCGTACCGGCGGCGCGATCCACATCATCGTGAACAACCAAATCGGCTTCACGACCGCTCCGCGCTTCTCGCGTTCTTCGCCGTATCCATCGGATATCGCCCTGATGGTCGAGGCCCCGATTTTCCACGTCAATGGCGACGATCCCGAAGCCGTGGTCCATGCCGCCAAGGTCGCCACCGAATACCGCCAGACCTTCCACAAGGACGTGGTGATCGACATCTTCTGCTACCGCCGCTTCGGTCACAACGAGGGGGACGAACCGATGTTCACGCAGCCCCTCATGTACAAGAAGATCAAAAAGCACTCGCCGGTCACGGAAATCTATGCAAACCGCCTGATCGAAGAAGGCGTGACCACGCAGGATGCCGTCGACACGATCCGCTCGGACTTCCAGAGCTACCTTCAGGACGAGTTCGAAGCGGGCAAGGAATACCGCCCAAACAAGGCCGATTGGCTGGATGGACGTTGGGCGGGCCTCAATACCGGTCGCGGCGAATACCAGCGCGGCGAAACCGGCTTTGACGTCGATGGCCTGCGCCAGATCGGCAAGGCGCTGACCACTGCCCCCGAAGGCTTCGCCCTGCACCGCACCGTCGCGCGACAGCTCGAAGCGAAGAAGAAGATGTTCGAGACGGGCGAGGGTTTCGACTGGGCCACCGCCGAGGCACTGGCCTTCGGATCGCTCATCAAGGATGGCTTCCCGATCCGCCTGTCGGGACAGGATTCCACGCGCGGCACCTTCTCGCAGCGCCATTCCGCCTTCATCAATCAGGAAACCGAAGACCGTTATTATCCGCTCAAAAACGTGGCGGGCGAGGCGGATTACGAGGTCATCGATTCGATGCTTTCGGAATACGCCGTCCTGGGCTTCGAGTACGGCTACACCCTGTCCGAGCCGAACGCGCTCGTGCTGTGGGAGGCGCAGTTCGGCGATTTCGTCAACGGCGCGCAGATCATGATCGACCAGTTCATTTCGTCGGGTGAGCGCAAATGGCTGCGCATGTCCGGCCTCGTGATGCTGCTGCCCCACGGCTATGAAGGGCAGGGACCGGAACACTCTTCTGCCCGCATGGAACGCTTCCTCCAGCTATCGGCGGAGGAAAACTGGATCGTTGCGAACTGCACGACCCCCGCGAACTACTTCCACATTCTGCGGCGACAAATGGCTCGCGATTTCCGCAAGCCATTGATTCTATTCACGCCCAAATCCCTGCTGCGCCACAAACGCTGCGTCTCGACGATCGAGGAATTCGGCAAGGAGTCGAGCTTCCACCGCGTTCTGTGGGATGATGCGCAATACGGCACCTCCGACGTCTCGCTGAAACCCGACGATCAGATCAAGCGCGTCGTCATCTGTACCGGCAAGGTCTATTTCGACCTGCTCGAAGAACGGGATGCACGCGGGCTGGATGACGTTTACCTGATGCGCGCCGAGCAGCTCTACCCCGTCCCGGCCATGGCGCTGATGAAGGAGTTCGAGCGGTTCAAGCAGGCCGAATTCGTCTGGTGTCAGGAAGAGCCGAAGAACCAAGGCGCATGGACCTTTATGGAGCCAAGCCTCGAATATCTG
>CALJIU010000345.1 GCA_937974055.1 uncultured Neomegalonema sp.
ACATCGGTCATTCTTGCGCCCTCCCGGCGTGGATCGTCGCGCTCATTTCGGGTGCAGCAGGCGCGGGTTCGTCGCAATGGCGAGGATATCCGCAAGCAGGTTGAGCAGGATGTAGGTGGCCGCGAAGATCAGGCAGCAGGCCTGCACCACGGTCACGTCGCGCTTGGTCACGCTGTCGACCATCAACTGGCCGACGCCGGGGTAGACGAAGACCACCTCGACCACGACCACCCCGGTGATGAGATAGGCGAGGTTGATCGCGACCACGTTGATGATCGGGGCCAATGCGTTGGGCAGGGCGTGGGTGACGATGATGCGCCAAGGCGGCATTCCCTTCAGCCGCGCCATTTCGATATAGGGCGAGGCGAGCAGGTTGATGATCGCCGCGCGGGTCATGCGCATCATATGCGCCGTCACCACCAGCGTCAGCGTGAGGGCGGGCAGGAAGCTGCGGTCGACCCGTTCCCAGAAGGGCGTGCCGGGCGAGATGTTGGAGATCGACGGATAGGCGGCGACGCCCTGCATTTGCGGCGACCACCAGCCCATGAAGAAGTTCACGATCAGGGCCAGTCCCGCCGTCGCGACGATGGCTGGGATGATCGGTGCCTTGCCGATCTTGAGCGCCCCTTTCACCGAGCCGTAGCCCTCGGCCAGCAGCCAGACCCCGGCGATGAGCAGCACCCATGCCAGATCGAAGGGATAGCCGACGGCCAGCATCAGGATCAGGATGTAGGCGACGAAGAATTCGGGGAAGGAGATCGAGGACAGCGTGACCACGTTGATCATGCGGTCGAACCACGTGTTCCGGTAAAGCGCGGCCAGCAGGCCCAGCACGATGGAAATCGGCACGGCGAGCACGGCGGCGAAGCTGGCGAGGAACAGCGTATTGCCGAGGCGGGTGGACATCAGCTCGGAAATCTCACGCTTAGAGGCGAGGGACTTGCCGAAATCACCCTGTACCGCACCGCCCAGCCACGAGAAATATCGCTCCACGGGGGGGCGGTCGAGGCCGAGTTCCTTGCGGAAGGCGGCGACCGTTTCGGGGGTGGCGGCCTGTCCGAGAATTTCCTGTGCCAAGTCACCGGGCAGCATCTCGACAGCGGAGAAGATGATGACGGAAACCACGAGAAGAGTCAGAAGGCCAAGGCCCAGACGTTTGAGCGCCATGCTCGCGATGGGATGCATTCGGACCAATCTCCTTGAATTCCAATTTGCCCACGATAACAGGCGATGCGCGGGTGGCAACGGTTAACTGGTACGGAGCATCTCGGAACCAGCCCTTATAACGACGATGGGGTTCGTGATCGTCGGCACACCCCATCGAAGGGCGGTCAGGTAGAAGCGCAGTTGCATCCGCATCCGTTGCATCGCAGGATTGTTGCAATGCGCGCATCTGATCGAAGGAAGCCCCGTGGCCGTTGTTTTCTGTGCTGAATGCAATCATGTCGTCTCTAAGTCTGCTGCGGGATGCACGTGGTGCGGCGCGCCGATCTCGAAAGCCAATCCAAAGCGCGCGGAAACGCCTGTTGCCGGGGTCGGGCCGCTTGCGAAGGCCGTTGCTGGGGTCAGCGTTGCGGGAATCGTCGTTACGCTTCTTTTCAGTCCGGGTAAGGGCAAAGGGATCGACGATATCATGAGGCGTGGCCCTTCCCTCGTGCCGCAGGCCGAAGGACTCGTCACCGAGAGGATGTATTTCGAGGGCTGTCGCTATGACTGGCGCGCGTGCCTCGACAATCGCGACTGGGCCAGGAATGCCGATAGGACCGCGCCACGGGCCGCTTGCCTTACGCTGGCCACTTCTGCGGAGGGTGATGGGCAGATCGTTGTAGACCGGGCACATGGCGGGCGGAGATTCGATGATTACTTGCCCGGCGCGTCGATTCGCCGGGGATATATCGTGCTTGTCGATCCTGCCGGATTGGTCCGTCATGCTTCCGGCGGGTGGGTTCGTGCGTCCCTGCATTGCACGTACGATTTCGGTTCATCGCGAGCGCATTCGGTCGCGCCTGCCTGACCCTTGCCCGCGATGCGCGTTGGACGCATGGTCGGCGCTCGTTTTCGGGACTGGGAGACTAACGGATGCGGACGACGAAGACGATCCACGTGATCTCGTGCCATGCGGAGGGGGAGGTCGGCGATGTGATCGTCGGCGGGGTTGCACCACCCCCCGGCGAGACGTTGTGGGAGCAGCGGAACTGGATCGCGCGGGACGGGGCGTTGCGGGATTTTATGCTCAACGAACCGCGCGGGGGCGTTTTTCGCCACGTCAATCTGCTCGTGCCGCCCAAGCACCCGGATGCGGCGATGGGGTTCATCATCATGGAGCCGGAGGACACGCCGCCGATGTCGGGGTCCAACTCGATCTGCGTGGCGACTGTGCTGCTGGATAGCGGGATCGTGCCGATGACCGAGCCTGTGACGGAGATGGTGCTGGAGGCTCCGGGCGGGTTGGTAACGGTGCGGGCGGAGTGTTCGGGTGGCAAGGCGCAGCGGATCACGGTGCGGAATCTGCCGTCCTTTGCCGGGGAGCGGGGCGTGTCGCTGGATGTGCCGGGGCTGGGCGCCGTGACGGTGGATACGGCCTATGGCGGGGATAGTTTCGTGGTGGTTGATGCGCAGGCGCTGGGGTTTTCGCTGGTGGCGTCGGAGGCGCGGGCGCTGGCCGAATTGGGAGTGCGAATCACGGATGCGGCGAATGCGCAATTGAGGTTCCACCACCCGGAAAACGCGGATTGGGCGCATTTTTCGTTCTGCCTGTTCGCCGGGCCGCTGACCCGCGAGGGGCGGCATCTGAGCGCGCGGGCGGCGGTGGCGATCAAGCCGGGAAAGATCGACCGCTCGCCCACGGGGACGGCGGCCTCGGCGCGCATGGCGCTGCTGCACGCGGATGGGGAGATGGCGGCGGGGGATACTTTTACCGCGCGGTCTATCATCGATTCGGAGTTTCATGGGCGTATCGCTGGCGTCACCAGCGTTGGCGGGCATCCGGCCATTGTGCCGGAAATTACGGGGCGGGCGTGGATCACGGGCACGCATCAGCACATGCTGGACCCCGACGACCCGTGGCAGGGCGGCTACCGGATCGGGGATACATGGCCGGGGGCGGTTTAAGCGTCGACTTGGTTTAGAAAAGCCGTGGTGAGGTCGAGCACCTCCTGCGGCTTTTCCGCGTGTATCCAATGACCCGCGCCGGGTATTCGCTGGATGCGGGCGTTGGGGAATAGGGCGTCTATGGCGGGTTCGTGCTCTGGCAGGACGTAGGCGGATGCGCCGCCCGCGACGAACAAGGTGGGGCCGTCATACCGGCCCTGCGGATCGTCCCATCCGACCAGCGTATCCATCGCCGCGCCGAGTATATCGAGATTCGAGCGGCGGGTGACGCCTTCGCCGGTGATGCGCAGGTTCTGTAGCAGGAAAGCGCGCATCGTGGGGTCGGAAACCTTTTCTTTCAGCGCGGCATCGGCTTCGGCGCGCTTGCGGATGCTGGTCAGATCGAGGGATCGCAGGGCATCGACCTGTTCGGCGTGGCTGTGGGTATAGGCGACCGGGGCGATATCGGCGACGGTGAGGGAGGCCAGTTTTGCGGGGTGGTCGAGGGCGAGGCGCATGGCGGCCTTTCCGCCCATGGAGTGACCGAAGACATGGGCGCGGCCCTGTGCATGGGTGTCGATGACGGCGGCAAGGTCGGTGGCCATGGAGGGATAGTCCATCACGTCGCTCCACGGGCTATCGCCGTGGTTGCGCATATCGACGATGATGACGTCCCGTTCTGCGGCAAACCCACGGGCCAGTGTGCCAAAATTGCGCCCTTGTCCCAGCAGGCCATGGGCCATGACGAGGGGCAGGCCGGGGGCGGGGTTTTGGGCGTCGACCTTGGTGATGTGAAGGGAAAGGGACATGGGGCCTCGCTATGGCGATTTGCGATGAACCTGTGCCAAGAGTCGTGGGAAACATGGCGCTTGGTGATTCTGGATGATCGCAATGCTCTTCGTCGGAAGTCTTCTGTCGATATCCCAAGATGCCCGCGCCCGCCACCCGGCGCGCACGCATGAAAAAGCGATCGCCACCGGGGCGACCGCTCGTAAACGTTTCGATGAAGGCAGATTGCCCTACATCTTGAGGCGACGGCGCAGGGCATCGCCGGAAACGGCCCCCGTGTCGTTCTGATTGACCGGCTCTGCGATAGGCTTTCGGTGATATTTTTCCGCACCCTCGACTTCGCAGATCTTCAGATTGCTGCGGAAGGCGTAACCGGCCTGATTCTCGCGCCGCCACGCAACGATGGCGGGGCTTTTGCGGACGCATTTGCCGTTTTTGTAAATTTCGATCAGGGCAACGCGGCGAGTCGTGCCGCGCGCGGAGATGCGCACACCCCCATCAGAATAATCATGCAGTGTACATTCAACGCCGTCGATCACGACGCGCATGTTTTCGGCACTATATCGTTCATGGACACGATAATCCGCCGGGTTTTTCTTTTTGCCGAACATCGTTCTCTCTCCAGACACGGACGAAGCGCAGAATGCGTGTTCGCGTGCCAGCCACGTTCACACTTTACGGGTGTGAAATTGATCAAATGCTAATAGACCGATGTAAGAAAATCACGGCCTTGCGGTGTTTTGTGACGTGGAAATATTCAAGATGCGTGCCACACTAGGGCGTTCTGAATTTCATACGGATCAACAATCGCACCAAGACGTGTGCGATTGTTGATACTCCTGATCCAGATAGAATTCGGAATGCTCTAGAGCGAATGAATCAAGGGAGGCGCTCGCGCCATGATTGCCGTACACTCAAGGCTAGTCGCGCTGAACGCGATTTTGTTCATCGGCCTTGGCCTTTGGCTGATGCTATATCCAAGCGTGATAGAGGAATTTTACCCCATAACGCTGGACGGGCCGATGGCCCTGTCAGAGATGCGGGCGGTGTTTGGCGGCATGATGGCCGGAATCGGGGTCGGGGTGCTGTGGTTGGTGCGGCGCGATGTTTTGACGGGTGGGGTCGTGATGATCTGCGTCTTCGGGGGGTTGCTGCTGGCGCGAATCGTGGGGCTGGCAGCGGAGGGCGTACCGACCGGGGCGGTTCTGAACGAGACGATTTTCGAGTTGGTTTTCTTCGTGTTGATGGTTGGGACGGGGATTTTCGCTCGGCGGTGACGTATGTTGGGCTTGACATAGTGTTTTTATTTTGTTCTTTTGTGCGTGATTTGTTCTTGTTGCGCAACGGAAGGACTGCATGGATTTCGCTTTCGGTATCGAACGACATAGACGGGATTTACGTCCGGTTCTGGCCTTGCTGTTCGCAATGGCCGGGCTGGGGGCGGGGATCGTCGCGTTCTTGCCGAGGCGAGTGCATTTGGCGATTCTGGAAATCTTGCTGCCTGCCGAAGCCGCTGTGCGGCGGTTGATCGCCGTTGCGGCGGCGCAGATGGTGGTGGCACCGGGTAAAGCGCGGGCCGCGCCGGTCGGGGGCATTCCCCGTGGCGATAAAAGCGAGCGTTTGCCTTGCTTCAAGCTGTTCGATCCGCGCAAGCCGGTCGGGTCGAGGAAAAAGCGGACATCGGGCAAGAATGCGAGGATTCGCACCTTCGACGAGGTGCTGCGCCCGTCGCCCGAAAAGCCCCCTTTGTCACCGGATGATCCGGTCGATGCGGCGGCGTTGTGCCGTCGGTTGCTGGTTCTGCGCGAGGCGTTGGACGATATCCCCAAACATGCGAAACGGCTGGCGCGTATGTTGGCGCGGAAGAGGACGAAGTTCCTGCGCGTGATGCGGCCCGGTCGACCGCCGGGGCATCGGGCGCGGCGGCGGCATGTGGTGGATCACATCCTTGCCGATTGCCACGACTTGGCGTTGTACGCACTGGATGTTCAGGCCCGTGCGGGGCCGGATTAGGTGTTCTGATATTTGCGTTCCACAATCCTCCGCACCCTGCGGAATGTCACCCGGCTTGCGCAGTCGGTGGGGAAGAGACAACGAAAAAGGGCCGCCCCAGTGGAGCGGCCCTCGATAGCGGTATTGGTAAATGCCTTACTGCGCGGCGATCAGCGGTACAGGGTTTGCGGAGTCCATGTAGCTGTCCAGCGCGCCGTCGATGCTGCCCGCTTCGACGAAGACGTCGGCGACGCCTTTCATGAAGGTCTGGATGCCGCCACCGAACCATTTGCCGGTCAGCTGCTCTTCACGCGATGGGAATTTCATCGTTGCGACAGCGGCCTGGGCTGCTTCGAGGTCCATGCCGGATTCTTTAGCGACGACTTCGAGCATACCGGCATTGCCGACACCGGAGTTCCAGCGGTCGTTGGCCGCTGCCGTCACGGCGAGGAATTTGGCGAGAACTTCAGGATGCTCCTGCGCGAATTCTTTCGTCGTGGAGGTGACGTCGAAGACGAGGATGCCCAGCTCTTCTTTTTCAGCGCCGGTCAGCAGCACCTTGCCGGATTCTTTCATGCGGGTCAGACCACCGCCGTAACCGCAAGCGAAGTCCACAGCACCCTGTGCGAGCGCGATGGCACCGTCTGGGGGAGGCATGTCGACGACGTTCAGGGTCGAGATGTCGACACCGAAGTGGTTCATCTGGCGCAGGAAGCCGTAGTGAGCGGCGGTGCCGAGCGGAACGGCGACGCGCTTGCCTTCGAGTTCGGAGGTGTTGCTTTTGTCGACACCGAGTGCGTTACCGACGACGCAGTTGTCGTTGTCGGAATAGCTGACGGCGACATCAACGACCTGAAGCGGCAGGCCGGAAGAGGCGGCGACGACGAAGGGCGGCAGGCCCTGGCTGAGTGCGATCTGAACGTCACCCGATGCCATTGCGGCGGACATCGCCGTGCCGGTTTCGAACGAACGCCATTTCACGGGCATGCCGAGTTCGGCGTCATACGTGCCGTCGACCTTGGAGGCGAGGGCAGGCATTGGCCATTCGAGGAAGTAGGCGACGGTCAGTTCGTCGAGTGCCTGTGCCGACTGGGCGGACAGGGCAAGCGTCGCACTCGCCACGATGGCGGAGATGGTCTTACGTAGCATATGGGATCTCCCGTTGTTTTATTGTCGTCGGCCTTTACCTGCTAGAACTTGGCAGGTTTTGAGGCAGATCGTCTCGTTTATCGATTAACGATACAGTGACCCTATTGCATTTCTTGCGGAAAGGGGAACAGATTCTACGCAGAAAAGGGTAGGGAAACTTAGATGAAGATGTATTCGGGAGCCGAAGAGTCCCTTTGGGCGCATACCGTGCCGAAACGGTACGTTGGCGGGCCTCTGTCGCAGGATTTGTCCTGCGATGTGGCGATCATCGGTGCTGGGTTTACAGGGCTTCGCGCCGCGCTGGCGCTGGCGGAAGCGGGAACGCGAGTCGCCTTGTTGGATGCGGGCGGTGTGGGGTGGGGTGCCTCAGGACGAAACGGCGGGCAAGTGAACCCGATGCTGCCCGTCTTCAAGCCCGACGACCTGCGCGCGGCGGTTGGACCCACCTATTTCGAGCGTCTGGCCTCAGTCTCGCTTGGGTCGGCGGATGCGCTGTTCGATCTGATCCGAAAATACGACATTCAGTGCGATGCGCGGCAAAAAGGATGGCTGCGAGTCGATCACTGCGCGAAAGCCCGTGAGACGGCCCGGCGGGGGGCGAAGCTGTGGATGGAGCACGGCGCGGAATTCGAGTTTCTGGAAGGGGACGAGGTTCGGCGGTTGAGTGGGTCGCCGGTCTACGATTCGGCGATGTTGTCGCGCAAGGCCGGGGCGGTACAGCCACTGGCGCTGGTGACGGGGCTGGCCTTTGCCGCCGAGAATGCCGGTGCGCAGATTTTTGAGCGCACGGCAGTTGGCTCGCTGGCACGTGGGCCGGAGGGTTGGGTGCTGAAATGCGGGGCGAACCGGGTGACGGCGGAGCAGGTGATTCTCGCCACGAATGGGTATTCGGGTGCAGTGCGACCCGATGTGATGCGCACGATGCTGCCGATTACGACGACACAGCTGGCGACCGATAGCCTGCCGGATGATCTGTACGACACGCTGCTGCCGGAGGGGCATACGATTGCCGATACCCGCCGGTCGATCATGTATTCGCGCCGCGAACCGGAGAATCGCTTCGTCTATGGCGGGGCCGGGTCATCCAAGATGGATGGGACGCCGAAGGGATTCGAGGGATTGCGCCGGGATGCGGAGCGCATCTATCCGCAGCTGAAAGGTGTGACGTGGCGCTGGCGCTGGGGCGGCAGGATTGCCGTGACTGCCGACCGCGTGCCGCGCTTCATGGAGCCGGAACCGGGGCTGCTGGTCGGCCTTGGGTATAACGGGCGCGGTGTGGCGATGTCGCATGTGATGGGTAAGGTGCTGGCCGAGCGGGCGCTGGGCGCGGCGGCGGATTCGCTGCCCTTCCCGGTCCTGCCCGCTGATCCGATGGCGTTCCGGCGGATACAAGCCTTTGGCAAGGGCATCGCGATTACGGCGATGCAGATGGCGGACCGCTATGAGATGCGGGCGGCGGGGTAGGCTTCGTCAATCTAAAACCACGCCCTGCTTTCGCATTCGCTGCCGCAATTCCTTCAGCGCGCGCTCGAAGGCTGGTAGCATATCTTGGCGGATGCGGACGCTTTCTTCCTCGAAGGCGGTCAGCAATTCGCGGCGACGATCTGGACCGCGCCCGCCGAGCGCCATCTGGTCGTCGATGCGCTTGTAGACCGAGGCCGCGCCGCCCAGAACCTCCTGCGGCATCTCGAAGATGCTGGGGTGGTCGGAGGAGCTGTCCCAGACGAAGGTGCGGACGGGGGGCAGGAACTGGTCGTGGATATTGGCCCCGCTGGCGCGGTACTCCTCGGCGAAACTGGCGAGCGTTTCGGCGTTGAAGTCCATCTCGTCGCGTAGGGCGATCATGTGGCGGTAGGCGGTGCGATCGGCGTCGAGAAGCTGGAACTGCACGGCTTGTTTGAAGCCCTCATGCGCAGCGAGATAGACGCCGATCACCGTGGCGAAAATCATCAGGATCTGGCTGATGATGAATTCGGGGTTCTTCATCAGTGCGGCGGCGCGGGGGCGGATGCGGGGCAGTTTCATCCGCCCAGTTCCGCCAGTGCCTCCGGCAAGGCATTGGCCCAAGCGGTGATGGTGCCCGCGCCGAGGCAGACGACGATGTCGCCGGGTTTCGCCTCGACCGCGATGAGGGCGGGGAGGGCGCTTTCGTCGCTGAGTGCCAAGGCGCGGCGGTGGCCCCGGTCGGTCATGGCGGCGATGAGGCGGTCGCGGTCGGCACCCGGAATCGGCTTTTCTCCGGCGGAAAAGACATCCGCGATGATGGCCACATCCGCATCGTTGAAGCAGGTGCAGAAATCGTCGAACAGGTCATGTAGGCGGGTGAAGCGATGCGGCTGATGCACGGCGATGACGCGGCCTTCGCTGCTGGCGCGGGCGGCCTTGAGCACGGCGGCGATTTCGACCGGATGGTGGCCGTAATCGTCGATGATACGCACGCCGTTCCAGTCACCGACATGGGTGAAGCGGCGCTTGACGCCGGAGAAACTGGCCAGTCCTTTGCGGATGCCTTCCTCGCCGATGCCCAGATGCCGGGCGACGCCGATGGCGGCCATCGCGTTGAGGACGTTATGCTCGCCGGGCATGGGCAATTCGAGGTCGCGCATATGAAGGCTTGGCCCGGTGCGGATATCGACGTCGAAGATCGCCTTTCCCTGCTCGAAACGCAGGTTGTCGAGGCGCACATCGGCCTGGGGCGAGAAGCCGTAGGTGACGATGCGGCGGTCTTTGACTCTGCCGATCAGGGCTTGCACCTCCGGGTGGTCGATGCAGCAGATGGCGGCCCCGTAGAAAGGGGTGTTCTCGACAAAGCGCAGGAAGGCTGCGCGCAGCGTGTCGAAATCGCCGTAATGCTCCATGTGTTCGGGGTCGATATTGGTGACGACGGCGATGGTGGCGGGCAGTTTGACAAAGGTGCCGTCGCTTTCATCGGCCTCGACCACCATCCACTCGCCCTCACCCTTGCGGGCGTTGGAGCCGTAGGACTGGATGATGCCGCCGTTGATGACGGTCGGGTCGATGCCGCCCGCGTCAAGCAGGGCGGCGACGAGCGAGGTGGTGGTGGTCTTGCCGTGGGTGCCCGCGACGGCGACGTTGAGCTTGAGCCGCATGAGTTCGGCCAGCATTTCGGCCCGGCGAACGATGGGCAGGCGGCGACCTCGTGCGGCGTCGAGTTCGACATTGCCGTCCTTGATCGCCGAGGAAATGACGACGACCGCCGCTTCACCGAGGTTTTCGGGGGCTTGCCGCGCGGTGATGGTTGCGCCCATGCTGCGCAGGCGGTCTAGGGTGGGGGATTCGCGCAGGTCGGACCCCTGCACGGTGTAGCCGAGATTGAGCATCACTTCGGCGATGCCGCTCATGCCGATGCCGCCGATGCCGATGAAGTGGATGGGGCCGAAATCCGCCGGTTGCGTGGTCATGGCCGTGTCTCGTCTGAGGGGGAAGGGAAGGGTGCCCCGCCCGTTACGGGGCGGGGCGATAGGGGGTTAGCGCGACCACCAGCCGGTGCGTTTGGGCCGGTCTGGTTCTGGAGCGGGTGAGCTTTCCGGCTCCGGCGCGGGTGCTGGCTTTTGAATCGCTTCAGGCTGCGGGGCGGGTTCGGCCTTTGGCTTTGCCTTTCGCGCGGCCCTCTTGGGTGCCGGTTTTGCAGCGGGTTCCGGCGCGGGTTCTGAGGGTGTTGCGGCCTCTTCCACCTCGACCTTCGCTTCGGCGACGATCTCCTGCGCGCGTTCTTCGATGGTCATCTCTGCGGGGGGTGCATCGTTGGGTGCGACTTCCGCTTTCTTCGCGCGCCGAGGCTTGCGCTTCGGAGCGGCGGGCGCTTCGGCTTCGGCTTGCGTCGCTGGTTCGACAGGCTCGGCGGGTGCCTTTGTGGGGATGGGGTCTGCGCTGCTGAACAAGTCTGGCAGCGCCCGGTCGAGCGCGTCGCGCCCGGCCAGCATCGACAGGGCAGCGGCCTCGCCCATTTCGCGGGGCGGTTCGGATTGGCGACCACCGCGCTTGCGGCCCCCCCGGCGGGATCGGCGGGAATTACCGCGACCGTCCTTGTCGTCGCGCTCGGCTTCCGGCGCATCCTCGGCATAGCTGAACGGCTGGCCACCGCGTGGGTCGTCATTGCCATCGGCCTCGATAACCGGCAGCGGATCGTGGGAGCGGTTGTCGCGCCGCTCGCTGCGGCGACCCCGGCGACGGTTATTGTCGCGTGGTTGATCGGCTTCGGGCGCGGTCGTTTGGGCAGTATCGGCGGTGTTTGCGTCGTCCTCGTCGGTTTCGGCATAGACGCTTTCCATGCTGACCGTCGCTGATTCGACCGCGACTGCCGGGCGCAAGTGATCCGGCACGTCGTCCATCTTCATCTTCGTTAGGGCGAAATCGGGGCTGATCTTCGCCGGATCGCCCTCGATGACCACGCGGATGCCGTAGCGTTGCTCGATGGAGAGAACGCGGTCGCGCTTGTGGTTGTGCAGGAAGTTCGCGACCCCGACCGGGGCCTTCACTTCGATCAGAGCGGTGGACTTGCGCAGGCCCTCTTCCTCGATCTCGCGCAGGATGGTCAGGGCGAGGGTGTCGTCAGAGCGGACCAGCCCCGTGCCGTGGCAATGGGGGCAGGGATTGGTCGTCGCCTCGATCATGCCGGGACGCAGGCGTTGGCGCGACATTTCCATCAGGCCGAAGGAGGAGATGCGCCCCACCTGAATACGGGCGCGGTCATTGGCCAGCGCGTCCTTCATGCGGCGTTCGACGGCGGCGTTGTTGCGCCGCTCGTTCATGTCGATGAAGTCGATGACGATCAGACCGGCCAAGTCGCGCAGGCGAAGCTGACGCGCGACCTCGTCTGCGGCCTCTAGGTTGGTTTTCGTCGCGGTGTCCTCGATGGAGGATTCGCGGGTCGAGCGGCCAGAGTTCACGTCGACGGCGACCAAGGCTTCGGTCACGCCGATCACAATATATCCGCCGGACTTTAGCTGAACCGTCGGGTTGAACATCGCGGTCAGTTTGTCTTCGACCTGATGCTCGATGAACAAGGGGGTGCGGCCCGTGTGCAGCCGCACGTTCTGGGCGTGGGTCGGCATGAGCATTTGCATGTAATCATGCGCTTCGGTGTAGCCCGCCTCGCCATCGACCAGAATTTCGTCGATATCCTTGGTGTAGAGATCGCGGATCGACCGTTTGATGAGGCTGCCTTCCTCGTAGATCGCCGCCGGAGCGTAGCTATCGAGCGTCAAGGTACGCACGGCATCCCATTGGCGCAGCAGGTATTCGTAGTCGCGGCGGATTTCGGCATCCGTGCGCTGCGCACCTGCCGTGCGGATGATGAGGCCCATCCCACGCGGGACTTCCATCTCGTTGGCGATGGCCTTCAGCCGTTTGCGGTCGGGCGCGTTGGTGATCTTGCGCGAGATGCCGCCGCCCTTGGCGGTGTTAGGCATCAGCACGCAGTAGCGGCCCGCGAGCGACAGATAGGTGGTGACGGCCGCGCCCTTGTTGCCACGCTCTTCCTTGTTGATCTGGATGAGCATGATTTGGCGGCGTTTGATGACGTCCTGAATCTTGTAGTCGCGCAGGCGCACGCGCGGCGCGGGTGGTTCGTCCCAATCGTCACCACCACCCATGGATTCGGGTGCTTCGACCTCGTCGTCCGAGGTGATTTTGTCGAGTGCGTCGGCGCTGGCGGCCATTGCGGGGCCGTCATCCTTTGGCGTGTCGTCCGATGCGTTGGTCTGTGACTCGTCCGCTGGAACCTCCGCAACGTCGCCGCGTTCCTCGTCGGTCAGTCGCAGGACGCGAACGGGGATGCCGCCACCGATGGAGAATTCGCGTTCGAGCAAGGAAAGGTCGATGGTGTCGTTCGGGTTGACGACGCGCACGCGCACGCCTCCGGCAATGCGGAATTCGCGCTCGATGTAAGAGCCATCGCGGGTGCGCTTGCGGGAGCGTGCTGCGCCGCTACGGGGCTTTTGTACCCGGCGGGAGCCGCGTCGACCCCCCGATTGCTCGCCATCATTGTCACGGTTGCGATCCCGACCGCCCCGCGAGCGACGGCCCCGACTGTCACGGTTGTCGTCGCGTTTCGGTTCGCGCTCGTCATCGGCTTCGTTGCGCGCGCGCTCTTCGAGGGCCGCCATCGACCGTTCTTGCGCCGCAACGAGTGCCGCCCGCTCGGCGGGGGGGATCTGGTAGTAGTCGGGGTGGATCTCGCTGAAGGCGAGGAAACCGTGTCGGTTGCCGCCATAATCCACGAATGCCGCCTGTAAGGACGGTTCGACCCGCATCACTTTCGCGAGATAGATGTTCCCGGCGAGCTGTTTCTTGTTGATCGACTCGAAATCGAATTCATCGAGCCGCTGTCCGTCCGCAACGACAACCCGTGTTTCTTCCGGGTGTGTCGTGTCGATAAGCATCTTCTTTGCCATGCTCGTGTCGTGTCGGACGGCGCGGGTGCGCCTAACAATCCTGTCCTGCCATGCGGTATGGAGAAATATCCGCAGCGGGCGGGGAGGGATCGCGGCGACGCAATCCGCGCCTCCGCCTTTCCTTGTGTGCTGGGATCGCGCGCAGGGAAACCCCGCGTCGCCGCGCCGATGGGCGCGCGAGTCCTGAAATCCGAGGGAAGTGGGGGGAGGTGCCCGTATGGCAGATGCCCGCTCTTCCGTTGTCTTCGATCGCTCGTGATCACCGTTTCAACCTTTGCCGGATGTAATCACCCGGAATCTTGCGGGCCATCGCCCCGAAAAAATTCTGTTGTTCCTGCGCGCGGGTGCCGTGCCCCATTGCCGTGCCGTGCCGTGCGCGCCGCGAACCACCATATCAATCCTATACACAGAACAACGATTTCTTAACCGCGTCTGGGCATGACCTTAATGCAACAAAACCCGGCCTGTTGTCGACTGATCTTTTTGCTGGTCCTCGCCTTGGTGTCGTCACGGGTTTCGACAAGGCTGCGTTGTATCCACGCCGCACCATTGCGATGGTTTAGGCGTTACGAGAAAGATAGTGGCAAATGGTTTTTTACATGAGACGGCTTTGTGTTAGGACGTTATCTGAAGGAACCGTCGCAAAGAACGGTCCAGAGGTAGAGAGGGCAGTTGTAATGGGCGCTTTGGCGTGCGTTAGAGGATTGATTCGGTGTGCCGTTGCGGCGGCCTTCCTCGGCATGACCTCTGTTGGCGTAGCCCAAGCCCGTGGCCCTGTCGTCGCGTCCGTCGATGCCGTGAAGATTGGCACTTACGACGATTTTACCCGCGTCGTGATGCATGTGAACGTGCCGCTCTCGCCAAAACTGTTCACCTTGAGCGATCCGAACCGCCTCGTCATCGATCTGCCGCGCATCGCTTGGAACATGCCGCGTCCCAATGGTGACGTTCACAGCCGTTTGATCCGCGATTATCGTTTCGGCCTGCTGACGCCCAGCGTGTCGCGCTTGATCTTCAATCTCAACGGCCCCGCCAAGATCGTCGATTTCAAGATCACACCTCTGACGACGAAAGTCGGCTACGAACTCGATATCCGGTTGGCGGAGGTTTTTCGGCCTTTCGACCGCTATCGCCGTTTTGCCGAGAAGAATACACGCATCGATACTGGCGTGATGATTGCCGAGGGCAAACCGGCCAAGGCCCAGCCGCAGGCATTGCCATCCGCCCCGGTGGTTGATGAGAAGACGCGCGAACAATTCCGCCAACGCAGATTTGACCCTGAAACGGCGGAATACAGCGCGCTTGGCGCTTTGTTCGCCGGTTTGGCGGGTAAGCCAGTCGAGAAGGTGGAGGCAAAGCCGATTGCG
>CALJIU010000346.1 GCA_937974055.1 uncultured Neomegalonema sp.
GCACGCTCAAGCCAGCGTCGGCCAGCACCCGCGCCGCGCTTAGACCAGTATAGCCCGCCCCGACGATGACGACATCGCAGACCGGCACGACCGGATCGCCGGTCGCTTCGGGCGGTGGTGCAGCCTCCCACCAATACGGATCGAGACTGCCAAACATCACATTATTCCGCAGCCACCGCCGCCGTCACTCGCCCCGTATCGAGCGCGCGGATGCGCTCCTCGATTTCGCCCCGGAAGTTGCGGATCAGCCCTTGGATCGGCCATGCCGCCGCATCGCCCAGCGCGCAGATGGTGTGGCCCTCGACCTGCTTGGTGACCTCCAGCAGCATGTCGATCTCCTCGACCGCTGCGCGCCCCTCGACCAACCGGTCCATGACCCGCATCATCCAGCCCGTCCCCTCGCGGCAGGGCGTACACTGGCCACAGGACTCATGTTTGTAGAACTTCGACAACCGCCAGATCGCCTTGATGATATCCGTGCTCTCGTCCATCACGATCACCGCCGCCGTACCGAGGCCCGATTTCAGCTCGGAAAGCGCGTCGAAATCCATCAGCACGTCTTTCGCCTGCGCATTGGTCAGGCACGGCACAGAAGACCCGCCCGGAATGACGGCCTTCATGTTCTCGTATCCGCCCCGGAAGCCACCGCAATGGCGGTCGATCAGGTCTTGGAACGGGATCGACATCGCCTCTTCCACCACACAGGGCCGGTTGACGTGGCCAGAGATGGCGAAAACCTTTGTCCCGGCATTGCGTTCGCGCCCAAAGCCCGCGAACCACGACGCCCCACGGCGCAGGATGGTCGGCACCACCGCGATGCTCTCGACGTTGTTGACGGTCGAGGGGCAACCGTACAGCCCCACATTCGCCGGGAACGGCGGTTTCAGGCGCGGCATCCCTTTTTTGCCTTCTAGGCTTTCGATCAGCGCGGTTTCCTCGCCGCAGATATACGCACCCGCGCCGTGGCTGAGGTAACAATCGAAATCATAGCCCGCCCCACAGGCATTCTTGCCGATCAATCCGTCTTCATAGGCTTCGTCGATGGCGCGTTGCAGCGCCTCTTTCTCGCGGACGTATTCGCCCCGGATATAGATATACGCCGCATTCGCCCCCATTGCGAAGCTGGCAATCAGGCACCCTTCGATCAGCGTATGCGGATCGTGCCGCATGATCTCGCGATCCTTGCAGGTGCCGGGTTCTGACTCATCGGCATTGACCACCAGATAATGCGGGCGACCGTCGCTTTCCTTGGGCATGAACGACCATTTCAGCCCCGTGGGAAAGCCTGCCCCGCCCCGACCGCGCAGGCCGGAATCCTTCATCTCCTGCACGATCCAATCGCGCCCTTTGCTCAGGATATCGGCAGTGCCATCCCAATGCCCACGCGCCTTCACGCCCTTAAGCGACCGGTCTTTTTGACCGTAGAGGTTCGTGAAGATGCGGTTTTCGTCGGTCAGGAAATCGAAGTTGCTCATGCTGCGCCCTCGGACAGTGCGGCGGACACTGCCGCGTTGTGTTGCTCGACATGGTCGGCGGTCAGGGCCGTTTGCTCGCCCAGCGGTTCGGAGGCGAAACGCCCCTTCTGCGAGCCGGGTTTCGGATACTCGCCCTTGCGGAACGCCTCCAAGATCGCCTCGAAACCGGCTTCGTCCATGTCTTCGTAATAATCGGAGTGGAAGCCACCCTTCACCCAGCTATCGATCTGCGCCATCGGCGCGTTGGCACAGGCACCGAGGCACTCGACCTCCTCCCACGATAGCGTGCCATCGGCGGAAACGGTGTGCATCGGGCCAATCACCCGCTCGCAGACGGCCACGAGGCTCTCGGCCCCGCACAGCATACAAGGGGTCGTACCGCAGACCTGCACATGCGCGTGCTCGCCAGTCGGGGAGAGTTGGAACATGAAATAGAAAGTCGCGACCTCCAGCACCCGGATCGTCGGCATATCGAGGGTCTTCGCAATCGTCTCGATGGCCGCGCGGGTGACCCAGCCTTCCTGCTCCTGCGCCCGCCACAACAGTGGGATCACAGCGGAGGCCTGACGACCTTCGGGAAATTTCGCGATCTGCGTCTTCACCCATTCGGTGTTGGCCGGGTTAAAGGCAAAGCTGTCCGGCTGAAGATCATCGGCGGCGAGGCGGCGGGTACTCATATCTGTCGTTCCTTGCGGGGTATCAGCTACAGCGGTCGCCGATTTTCAGCACGGCGCGCTCGCGAATTTCATCATCGGCAATCTCGCCACTGGCGGTCATATCCGCAATCGTCTCACCGATCATCTTGCGCTGGCGCGCGCCGAGGGATTCGAGGGCTTTCTTGAGATCGGCATAGCCTATGGCACACCGGTTCCGCTCGAACAGCGCGACGACACTGCGCTTGGCAGGTGACATGCTCGGCATCGACGGCTTTCCGATATCGAGCGTCTGCGGGTTCAGCGGCGTGACGAGGCGCAGCGGCTTGCACGGGCCAAGATCGACCGCATCGCGCCCAACCCTCGCCTCGCAGTAATGCTCGTTCCCCTCTCCATCGAGGACCACCGCGTACCCGCGCGATCCATCGAGTTCGAGCTGCTTGAGCGACGGTTCACCGGATTGTTGGGCGTAGGCAGA